>JBDOMS010000262.1:0-2345 GCA_039831735.1 Pirellulales bacterium | reverse complement strand
ATTCAACACAGCCATTGCGAAAATGATGGAATTTGTGAATTTTGTTACCCCACTCAAACATCGACCACGAGCAATTCTTGAACCGTTTGTAGTGATCCTCAGCCCGTTCGCACCTCATCTGGCTGAGGAATTGTGGGAGGTTCTTGGTGGCCCTGCCCCTGTGTCCCTTGCTACATGGCCGGAAGTTGAGGAAAAATGGCTCAAGGATGAATCGATTGAGATCCCAGTACAGATTCAAGGAAAATTGAGGGGGCGAGTAACGATTCCATCGGATGCCAGTGCCGCGGTCATGCAGGAGATTGCTGCAGCAGATCCTAAAATTACAGAACTCCTCAGCGGAAAGTCGGTGGTAAAAGTGGTGGCTGTTCCCGGAAGAATGGTTAACTTCGTTGTACGCTGATTTTGCTGTTATGACTGTTCGCTGAATGGTCTCTCAAAGCTTTCGGAATAATCTTGTGTAATATAGGTTCATGGCTGTGAGGCATTTTTTCGAGGTGATACAAACACCCATTTCCACCGCACCCATGATTGCCGTAGCATGTGTTGATCGGGCGTAGGAGCTATTTTCGTGTGTAGGAATTTGTCATGAGTGTTCAGCGAGTTTTGGCACTGGTTCTTGGAGGTGGTCAGGGGACACGACTTTTCCCCCTCACGAGAGATCGTTCCAAGCCAGCAGTCCCTTTAGCTGGCAAGTATCGAATCATAGATATTCCTCTCTCAAATTGTGTGAATAGTGGGGTGAAGAGGATTTACGTACTCACACAATTCAATTCCGTAAGTTTGCATCGTCATATTCGTCGAACCTATACATTCGATCCCTTTAGTGGCGGATACGTGGAAATCTTGGCAGCGCAGCAAACACTTGATAGCACTGATTGGTATCAGGGGACAGCCGATGCTGTTCGCCATAACATTCGATATCTTCAGCAATCGGATGTAAAGCATGTGCTTATTCTTTCAGGTGATCAGCTTTATAGAATGAACTATGCCGATATGCTGCACACGCATACCTCTACACATGCTGATGTCACGATCGCTGGAATCCCTGTACATGATGAGGCTGCTTCGGCACTTGGAATCATGCGATTTGATAGCAATGGTGTTGTGCAAGGTTTTCTTGAAAAACCACAAACGACCTCTGAACTTGAGCATGTGCGAACTCATCCAGATTGGATTGACGGGCATGGTATTCCTTCAAAAGGCCGTAGCCTAATGGCAAGCATGGGTATTTATCTTTTCAATCGAGATTGTTTGTTAGATCTGCTCACCAAGACAGACTATCGGGATTTTGGTCGAGAGGTATTTCCAGCTGCGATTCGAGCAAAGAAAGTTCAGTTGCATCCATTTGACGGGTACTGGGAGGACATCGGAACCATTCGTTCGTATTATCAATGCAATATTGATCTTGCGAGTCATCAACCTCCATTCGAACTTGCAGGGAAGGAAGCCCCAATCTATTCCAGAGCTCGTTTTCTTCCTCCAACAAGAATTGATGGAGCAAGTATTCGGAACTCTCTTATTTCTGATGGATGTTTAGTGGGAGAAGGGGCTGTTATCGAAAATAGCGTGATTGGCCTTCGCTGCTGCATTGGTCGTAACGTCATCATTCGAAATTCAGTAGTGCTCGGTAATGATTTTTATGAGGCTGACGACGAAAGCGGTCTCAATAGGAATGGATCACCGCCGCTAGCAATTGGTGACGGTACGATCATAGAAGGTGCGATTGTTGATAAGAATGTTCGAATAGGAACACGAGCGAGAATTGTGAATGATCACGGTTGGGAAAAACTGGCTGATAGTGATCACTTTACGGTTCGGGACGGTATCGCAGTGGTTCCTAAGGATGCCGTGATACCGAATGATTGGCTGCCAGCATCAACCCTTTCGCCGGCATGAGGGGTCTCATACGTGTGTTATTGCTAAGGATTGAAAATATATCAATCTTCAGATTCTGTCTCTGGTTGTCCACTATCTGGACGTACGTCATCCGAATCATAAGAAGCAACAGCAACTGCTCCTGGGCCAGTCTTCGAACGCTCGCTCTCATTGCTACTTTTCACGATCAGTGGCCAAGGCTTCGGTGATGCGTGAAGAGGAAGGATTCCATTACTTCGAGCTGCAAAATTGTTCTGTGTGACAGAGCCATTGGGAACGGGGCCTGAATAATCAAACGGATCTGGGGCCATGGTACAGCCCAAGGAAAATATCGTGAGTGACAACAGTATGCACGTGGGGTGGTTCATATCAATCTCCATACAGCCAAAAACATCTGCATCAGCGGCTGTTCCCCCCCAAAGACCCGTTGGTACTGTCGGTTATTGTGAGGGTAGTCCTTCAGAAAAAAG
>JBDOMS010000514.1:0-5277 GCA_039831735.1 Pirellulales bacterium | reverse complement strand
CGTGAAGTGGGTGGCGCAGACTGCGAATTTTTTTCTCTGGATACGACGGATGCATTATTTTCCTGTATTTCAAAGCATGAAGAGACTTTTGCTACGACAGCAACCCCAGTGTACCCGCACACAACTCCAATAAGTTGGCAGAAATCGACAGCAATGCTCATGGACATTCTTAACAATCACGTCGCAAAACCAACCATTCCTTTACGTTTTAGCGCGTAACTCTTTTCCCACTATGCGCTCACATAGAGTTTGAAAGTTTTTATCATGAATGCAGAACGTATGACGGTGCTTATTCCTACATGCGAGCGGGCTGACGTCCTGCAATACTCATTGGCGACATGCCTGAACCAGCCTGATGCTGGCCCGGTACGATTTCTTGTAAGTGATAATTGCAGCCGAGATCATACTCAATCAGTTGTGGATGATGCCATGAAACGTGATAGCCGCGTTGAGAGTATTCGCACATCTGAAAGGCTTGGCATGGCTGAGCATTGGGAGTGGGCACTCAAGCATGTATCTGATGGATGGGTGTGTATTATTGGAGATGACGATGGGTTGATGCCGAATGCTCTTCCCACATTACGGCAGGCCATTACAAGGCATCCAACACTCGATGCCATTAATTGGCCGCACAGTTGCTATATTTATCCGGATGATAGAAAACCAGCAGTTTCAGGACTGCTGGCTCTAACGTGGCTTGAGCACGAAGAAATTCGTTCTGGCAAGAAATGGATCAGCCGAGTGGCTGATTTCCGATCAGCTTTCTACGTTGATCTACCAATAGTTTACCATGGGCTTCTTCATACGCGTCTTTTGGAAAAGATCACATCATCTGTTGGTCGACAAATTGGTACGCGAATCCCCGATGTTTTCTTGTCGGTGGCTGCAGCGGGACTCATTGGAGACTATTTGTGGTTAGCATATTCACAGTCAATTAATGGAAGCTCGCGACATAGTACATATGCGTCCGTAGTTGGTGTAAATGATTCGAAGGCAGCTCATCATTTTGAGAATGATACGCAGATTGAAGCAGGTGTTGGTATTCCTAGGAATCGTTCAGTCACGGCAATGATCATTGAGTCAATCCTGACCTGCCAGCGATATAAAATCCTTCCTACTGATTTACATATCGATAAAAAAACTGCACTGTCACGTATAGTTCTGGAATTGGCTGAGAGGCCTCAGCCTGGTGACTCTGAGCATATAGAGGCAATCACTGACGTGCTCAATGAGAAGAAGTGGTTAGAAAGTTTATTACAAAAAAGTGAATCACAATTGAGTCATCTCCGAAGCCATCTGCATGAAACAAAATACGTGCCCAAGCACTCTTTGATGAAACAGCTTGATCCTCAAAAAGTATCAGATGTCTCCACAGCAGTGCAGGTTGCATATGAGATGTACTCTTCGCAAAAGCAACATTACAAAGCTACCTTCTATCACGAAAGTTTTGGGCAGCGGTTAAGGAAGAACTTGAAAAGGTTCTGTAGACATTTAGTGACTAAAAAAGCAGCATAATTTTCGCACATCCGAATCAAGCAATTCAGATGACTGTATCTGAGGCTATCCCAACTATAGGGTCAAAAGCTGTTTGATTAAAACTGCGTTAACAATGTGCCATTTCGGCGTTCGTGACGCCCTAAATTGCAGGCGTGAGCAAAATGACATAGGAAGCCTTGGTAAGCATGCCACAAACGTTACCTTATCGGTCATGAAGATAAGCCATCCGATGCAGATCCATGTTCAGATTATCGTGACCAACGTATGGATGTAATTGCTGAGTAGGATTGGGATTTATCCCAACAGCAAAAAGTCAAACATTTGAGAATCGACTTTGGCTGCTTGTGAGTTAACTTCCATAGTACGTATTATCCTCAAGACTGCTTGATGCTTGCTTCTATTCCAACGTGTTGTTGAGTATCAAAATGGTTTCTGCATTCCTCAGCATTAGGATGTCTTTTTCAGACTTTTTACATGTTTCCACAGGCTATGATCAAGTGATGTGCGAGAAGTAATTTCATGGGTCTGTGAGTCTGACAGGGACTTGGTGGTGAGCTTTGAAGAGTCCGAAGGCGCAACGTTCAGTGTCAATGGAGATTTCGAGTAATTCTTTGGAAGAGAAAGATAGAGTTGGTCAAAAAGATTGCTCACTTCTTCGTTAATAGTTTCACAAGAACAAGCAACCAACCAAGGCTGATTGACTCGCTCAATGGCTGTCTCGAAGAGATTCATGTCTTGGCGGTCTTCGTCCATTTCACCATAGAGACACCAGAAGTCATCAGGGCTTCCTGTTTCAGTCCAGTTAACGCTATGGATTCGATTTGCCACTGCAATGAGGTCTTGTTTGTTAATCTGTCGACCAAGTGAATAGGTTTGTGGATTGGTAGTGATATGTTTGAGCACGTTATCATCTAAGAAATCATCAAACGTAGTCAGTGGTTGCGTTCGGTGGGCAAGAAGTAGATGCTGACCCTCGGTTCGGCGGAGATGGTTGTAAATTGAAAGAACGTGTTCAATTGGCTCTCGGACCGTTGTGATTACCGCAGTTGGTTGTGGTAACAGCGTGATGATATCGAAAGGAAAGTGTCCTGTAAAAAAGGAGTACGTACTGTTGTCACACAGGAGATCAGATGATACGCCCCAATGCGGGTATGTTTTACGACGTCCTATCGTGGAAGTAAGCATTTCTGCAATGGAACTTCCACCCGTTTTGCCAATATGGTGGAAGTACAGACTTTTCCAAGGGCGGTTGTGATCATGCTGTACCGCACTCAGATCTGGCCGTAGTCTAAAAAGTCTCTGTAAAACACGAAGTATGGTACTCATTGTAATGAAGTTGAGATTGTTGCAGTGGACAGTAGTTGCGTCAGAAATATTTGTTGATACTCAATTGGTTATGAACCACTCTACCCAAACAAGCTTCGATGTAGCTATTGTAGCCTTTAAGTTATAAATCAAGGTTGGTTGTCAAGGTTGTCCATGTCATGAGCGTATGTGCGATTCGGTGTCTGAATCCTCACGGAGTTTACATTCATCAGATGGAGGACAGGAGTATCGAGAGAATCGGAAAATCAAGAAGCATTACAAACAGGCCTACAAAAAAAACTAGAAAATTAGAATTCTAATGGCGAGAAACTTGAAAAGAATATATTGAATTTTGAGCGTAATCTCAGTTATGAATTAAACATGCACGATACAAATCAAGTTCTTTATTCGGTTTCTCGTCTCCCAGTTCTTCAGAACCGTGTTTTTTCATCAGCTGCAGCCGCAATCAACTGTAGCCATGGAGATGTGACGCTCATTAGGGATGAGAGAACCGGCATTATTCATAATTCTACATTTGATCCAAAACTTGTTGTTTACGATGAAGCGTATGATAACGAGCAAAGTTACAGCACAGCATATTTAGAGCATCTCAAAGAGGTAACTCAACTTATTTTACAACATCTTGGAAGTGAAGGACTTTTTGAGATTGGCTGTGGAAAAGGGCGACTGATTGAAGCATTACAACATTCTGACTGTGATGTATCTGGTTGTGATCGATCCTATGTCGGAAAGAATCCACGAGTTATTCGCGATCTCTATCCTTTCGAGAATGCGCCAAAGCACAAGCATTTAATATTGCGTCACGTACTAGAACATATTCCAGATCCCATTGCATTCCTTCGAACAATTGCCGAAGTCAATCATGGTGGAATGATTTATATTGAAGTTCCATGTTTGGAATGGATTCTTCAAAAACGGACGTGGTTTGATGTTTTCTATGAACATGTAAATTATTTTCAACTTGCAGACTTTCAGCGATTTTTCTCTAAAACTCATGCTGCTGGGCACTTTTTCGGTGGACAGTATCTCTATGTGATTGCTGATTTGGATGACCTTCTCGATGAGCCCTCTATCTCTGAATCCGTAGCTGCAACTTCTGCGGTATCAATACCAGAAGACTTTGAACCAAAGTTTGAAGAAACTGCAAAACCAGATGATGTTGTTTGGGGAGCGGCTTCTAAAGGTGTTCGTTACTGCTTGGCACGGCAACAGCGCGGGTGTCCTGTGGACGCCGCGGTTGACATCAATCCAGCGAAACAAAACCATTTTCTTCCAGGGAGTGGTGTTCGAGTGATCTCTCCAGAAGAATTTCTTCATAGTTACTCAACTCCGAGACGGATCGTTGTCATGAACTCGAACTACTTTGACGAAATATATTCTCTGGCCGGATCAGAGTATGAATATGAGGTGATTGACAAATGACAGATCCACACCAAGTTTTTCTTGATGAATGTCGTGAACGTATCAGTGGGAATGCAAAAAATAAAGATCTCAAAAAAGCGGCACAGCACTTTCGTGATAAGTCGATAGAAGCGCTCTACTCCTATAATTTTTCCTGGTTTGGTCGTCCCATTATTCAGTATCCGCAGGACATAATGGCCATGCAGGAAATAATCTGGGAAGTTCAGCCGGATATTATCGTTGAGACAGGAATTGCACATGGTGGCTCACTTGTTTTCTCAGCCTCCATGTTGGCTGTGCTTGACTTGTGTGATGCGACTCAAGCGGGTTGTGAGATTGATGTTTCAAATCCATTTCGAAAAGTGATTGGTATTGATATAGACATTCGACCTCACAATCGCCTTGCAATTGAAAAGCACCCTCTCGCAAATCGCATAGAGTTAATAGAGGGTTCATCAATAGATTCTGACATTGTGTCGGTCGTTCACGAGAAGGTGAAAGACAGTAAACGAATTCTTGTCTGCCTCGACTCAAATCATACGCATGATCATGTTCTGGCAGAATTGGAGGCTTATGCACCATTAGTCAGTTCGGGAAGTTATTGTGTTGTGTTCGATACGTTGATAGAAGAAATGCCAGAAGGAAGTTATTCCAAACGCCCATGGGATAAAGGCAATAATCCAATGACTGCAGTAAAAGATTTTCTCCAAAGGCATTCTGATTTTGCTATAGATGAGAGCATTGACCACGCCGTACTTATCAGCGTTGCACCAAAAGGATATCTTCGTCGACGGTAAGTACTAGAAATAGATTACCTTCGTTTTGAACGGGCGTGATCGAGCCTTGTCATTCAGCTATTGGCTATTGAGTGAGATCGACTCAACATCAATACGGAGATGGGTGAAATGTGGCAGTAATCCATGCCGACAATGCGCCTGGCGAACTCAGGAAACGCAATATTACAGGTACTTTTGACATGGTTTTGGAAGATAAAACTATGTATTTTCTTCGACGATTCGTAACAAAAGACAGGGCGTGTTTTCTGAAAAACGA
>JBDOMS010000181.1:0-5284 GCA_039831735.1 Pirellulales bacterium | reverse complement strand
AATTTGGAAAAAGGTATCTATCCCATGCCCCGATCAAGCAGCGGGAATGACGAGGTGTTTGTTGGAAGAATTCGTGAGGATACATCAAGCCCGACGGGCATTGCCTTGTGGTGTGTTTCGGACAATCTGCGAAAAGGTGCAGCAACAAATGCCGTTCAAATTGCAGAGCACGTAGTCACGCAAGGGCTTCTGTCATGGGGGCGGACGGTGCGTAAATGATCGAGCTTGACTCATCATCATCTGTCCGTTCAATGTGTCTCAAGCTTGCGTATGAGGGCACGCGATTTTCTGGCTGGCAGGCTCAGCCGAGCAGGCGTACCGTGCAGGGAGTGCTCGCGGAGGCGATTTATGAAATAAGTGGAGAGCGTGTTCTGCCCCGAGGGTGCAGCCGCACTGATGCGGGGGTGCACGCCCTGTCTCAAATTGTTGCGTTTTCAACCGGCAGAGATTTTTCCCCGGCAGTGTGGGTCCAGGCGCTCAATGCTAAATTGCCAGCAGATGTGACAGTTATGAGTGGAGCCGAGGTTTCAGATGATTTTAGCCCCATGCGTGCGGCGGTTCGAAAAACCTATCGTTACCGCATCCATGACGCACCGTGGCGGCCTGTGCTTCAGAGAGGTTTCGTGTGGCGATGGAAGAAACGGCTCAATGAAAAACTGATGCAAAAGGCAGCCTCATTCCTCGTCGGAGAAAAAGACTTCACATCATTTGAAACCACTTCATCCACAAGACGCTCGAAAGTTCGAACAATCTATCGCATCGATGTAGTGAGAAAACCTGCAGAAGATGCATTGGCGGACCCGGAAGTGTGGATTGAAGTTGAAGGGAATGGTTTTTTGTACAATATGGTCCGTATCATTGCAGGATCACTTGTAATGATTGGATGTGAAAAACGTCAGCCCTACTGGATGCATGAGGCTCTTGTTGCTCGACATCGTTCTGCGACTGGTCCAACAGCCCCTCCGCATGGCCTTATTCTCTTAACTGTACAACTTGATCCGGAGCCTCCATGGTCAGTTTGCCTACACAAATCGGTAACTTAACTCTTGTGCGACAGCTTGGTGTTGGAAAGCACTGCCAGATATGGGAAGCAGTTGACGGTCAGTCAGTTTCTCCTGTGGCTGTAAAGGTCATTGATCCTGAAATGGCGCACAACAAAACTCAAATACAATTACTGGAACATGAATTAGCTGTTGGCAGACAACTTTCTCATCCAGGACTTATTCGAATCAAGAATTTTTTTTCAGATCACGAACTTCCGCGATTAGTCATGGAATCGTTTCCTCATCCGAATCTGAAGCAACGTTTAGCTGAGGGAGCAGGACAGATTGCACCCTATTTGCACAAAATAGCTATGGAAATTTCACTGGCTGTTGCACACATGCACAGTCGTGGCTGGGTGCATCGTGATATCAAGCCAGACAATATATTGGCTGATCGTTCAGGAAGAGTCAAAGTGATAGACTTTGCCATTTCAACCCGGAAGCCAAACGTGTTGCGGTCGTGGCTTGGACGTCAACAGGCCCAAGGTTCACCAAGTTATATGGCACCAGAGCAGATCCGGGGGCGCTGTGTTGATCCTCGTGCCGATATTTACTCTTTGGGATGTACGTTTTTTGAACTTGTGACAGGTCAGGTGCCATACTCAGCATCACATGAGAATGACCTCTTGAACAAACATATTTCAGCGACTGTGCCGACAGTGCGAACAACGGTGCCGTCGTTTCCTGTAGCTGCAGAGAGGCTCATCCGTCGAATGATGGCAAAACAGCCATCGGAGAGGCCGCAGTCAATGCAAAAGGTCATCGCTGATATTGGAAGTTTTCAGATATGATTTCAGGGGCACACATTGCCTCTTCTGTCTTTGTTTAACTGATCCCAATTGACGCCAGTAGGGAGAAACAGAGAAACTCTTACAAATCAGTCATCAATTTTTTAGAAGGATTCTTTTTGATATGGCACGTGGACTCCATCGGCTTCCATTAGAAAATCCGATCTACGAGATCGAGGATCAAATTACCGCGCTTGAAGCGGCTCCCATTGGTGGACAAGAGCAAGAGAAATTACGTCTGCTCAAGAGAAGGCTTGTTGAGGTGCAACGAAAGGTTTTTGGGAGTCTTGATCCTTGGCAGACGGTCGAAGTAGCACGTCACCCGGATCGGCCTAAAACAAGTGACTATCTTCAGATGGTTTTTGATGAATTCGTTGAGCTTCACGGTGATAAGGCCTATGGTGATGATCCAGCAATGCTTTGCGGTTTTGCAAAAATCGATAGTCGAAAAGTTCTAGTTATTGGTCATCAAAAAGGTAAGACTTTGGCTGAGCGTCAGGCCTGTCACTTTGGGTGTGCACACCCTGAGGGATATCGAAAGGCAATGGGGAAGATGCGATTGGCCGCAAAGTATGGTTTGCCCGTTGTGTGTCTCATTGATACTCCCGGCGCTTACCCAGGAGTTGGTGCTGAGGAGCGAGGCCAAGCACAAGTGATTGCTGAAAGTATGTTTCTCATGGCATCGTTGCCGATTCCGATTATTTGTGTGGTCATCGGAGAGGGGGGCTCGGGCGGAGCACTCGGCATTGGTGTTGGCGATCGAGTAGCGATACTTGAACACGCGTATTACAGCGTGATCAGTCCAGAAGGATGTGCAGGCATTTTATGGAAAAGTGCTGAGTTCAAGGCTGATGCAGCGAGGGCTCTGCGGATGCGGTCTCGGGATCTTGCAGGATTTGGAGTTGTTGACCATGTCATTGATGAGCCCGCGGGTGGAGCTCATAGAGAACCACGGCAAATGGCCTCTCGATTGAAGACGTACCTGACACGCACACTAAAGGAATTGGGTGAAGAATCGGTTGAGTCGCTTGTCAACGCTCGGTACATGAGGTTCCGTCAACTTGGCGTCTATCTTGATCCGGCTGAAGCTGAATCAGGCACATGACCCGCGGAAAACGACCCCCCTCCCAACGTCCGATAATGTCTCTTATGTCCGGTTTGGGATACCCCTGCTCCTCAGGCCGATTTCTACATGTTTTTGAGGGTTTTCTGTTTCTTTATCGAGGTAGTGTTTACGCTTCCCCTTGGCTTCTGATCTCAACCACGAGACCGTGGGAAAGGTGCTCTCAGCTGCCTGGAGGTTTCAGGGGAGACTGAGAGCCAATCGGAAACTGCTGTGGAGCTGATGTGGTTGAAGGAGGGGATGAAAACCTGCTTGAGTTTGGTCTTGGTGTGGGTGCCTGATAGCCGGCAGGCTGAGCGAGTGGGGTTTCGCTGGAAGGCACAAACCAGGAGGACCCTTTTGGAAGATCTCCAGTGGCGGGAGTCCCCTGCTCTGCCGAATTGATCTTTTCTGCGCCTGTCCAAGCTGCAGCTGAACTGATTCCATTCCAGATGGATGTCAGAGGTGACGTGTCGTCAGTCACTGCAGATGGGCCAGATGATGCTGTTCTTGCCGCAGGCTGGCCACCGGATTGCTGAAATTGTTCTTCGAATTGTTTCACAAATGGATCAATCGTTTCGTGTATCTCCTTTGGTAAATACTCATCAGCTCGAACCAATAATGTTGCCACGATTTTACCACTATGACTGGTGACGACTTGAGATCGATAGTCTGGGGCCAGCATGACAGCAAAAAATGTGATGACAACACATAACAACACTCCTTTTGCAGCACCAAATAGAAGACCAAGTTGATGATCAAATGCAGAAAGATGAATGGCGTTGATTGCACCGGAGACAATACGAAAAAGGAGCCACACTGCCAACGAAGTGCCTACGTATAAAGCAAGCATGGAGGCAAACCGATTCCAAGGTTCTTGCTGACCAAAGTAGGGCGCAAACTGGTTGCCAAATCGCATAGAGACAAAACCACTCACGACAATGCCAGCGATCCACGCTAATTGCCATACCATACCCTTGAAGTAACCGAGTAGTGCCGTTGCTGCTAGGATTCCTAGCATCACCAGATCATAACCTTCTATTGCCACAGGCGCATCCTCCTCATATGGGCCGCGAGTGTAGGGATCAGGAGATATCGAACGAAGATCAATGTTGAGCCCATACGTCTACAAACATCAGACGCATGAAGGAAGCAAAAGCCCCGCAGGCAACCCATCTTCCGCAAATTGCCCAGAGTGCTGTATGAAGTGTGTCTTAATTACTTTCTGCATAGAGAGTATTGCCAATTCAGCCTGGGTAAACCTTGTCGTTCCGGCAGTACAGGGGGTGGTGATCAATTCAACCTGTCGCTTGCTTTACTAAAGTGCCGAGGAAATAGTGCTATCTATGTCTGATAGTCTGCGCTGATCACGGCAAAGGGGATGTTTTACAGTGCCCGGGTTTCGCGAGCATGTTACGGGTTCAACCATCGTGGGAATGACCTACGGTGCAGCTGCATGGTATGCAGGCCTCCCTCCTTTGACCTGCACATTGGCTGCGGGTCTTTGCGCAGCATCTGGAATGATGCCAGATCTTGATAGTGATTCAGGAAGACCGTTGCAGGAAAGTGTTGGATTTGTTGCAGCCGTGGTGCCGGTCATGCTTTTTCCAAGGGTGCAGCATCTTTCGTTATCGCTTGAGGCCACGATCATAGCGGGTGGTGCTATTTATTTGGCACTTCGGTTTGGGCTTGCGTGGCTACTGAGTACATTTTCAGTGCATCGAGGTATGTTTCATAGTGTTCCTGCTGCAGCTGTCGCAGGACTTATTGTGTTTCTGGCATTCGATTCATTTGATCCAATGTGTCGGTATTTTGTTGCAGGAGCAGCTGTTCTTGGATACCTCACCCATCTTGTACTTGATGAAATATGGTCAGTGAAGCTGGGGCTTTTCGGGCCAAAGATAAAAAAATCTTTTGGTACAGCAATGAAGTTCATTGGTGGCGAAGCGTGGGCGAATATCGTTACTTATTTATTGCTCATTATATTAGGGGCGTGTGCAGCGTTTGATGCTCACAAGACTGAGTATAATGCAGTCGTGCGTCAGCAGGTTGAGCAGGCTTCTCGGATGTACCAAACCCAGCCAGCTCCTTGGCAATACAGGCGTTGATGCTGCAGTTAGCCTGTGCCTCTTTTTGGGCGACAGCACTTTACTTAGACTTTGTCTCGTTTTGAATACCTCTCAGTAGCATGGTGAGGTGTCTTCATAAAGGTGTGTTTGATGAGTGCGTGGCTGAGAGATTGGTTATGCGCTCTAAATCTCACCACGACCCGAAGGAGTAGCAAAGAGTAGTTGTTATGACTCCGTTTTTTTGGAATTCATTCAGCTTAGGAATGTACCTTGTGTGCATCG
>JBDOMS010000143.1:3156-5312 GCA_039831735.1 Pirellulales bacterium | reverse complement strand
CCATCTTCAGAGGAACAGCATAAAACAAAAACTCGTCAAGATTGGACATTTGCTCCTAATGGCAAACCAGTTCTGAAGACTTCAGATAATCCTGCCACGATCGAGGTGGAACTGTCTGATGCAAAAAGGTTGTATCTTGTTGTTGATTCCACTGAAAGAACAATGACTGATGCATCATGGGTCTCACCAGTGCTGGAAACAGAACAAAAGAATATCGACCTGACCAAATCCAATTGGATTGCGGCTTTTTCGAATGCTCCGACAACTCTCCTCAACGCAAAGAACAAGCCCACTCTCACAAAGCAACAGTCAAAATCAAGCCGTCCACCCCTTACTGGCCTCCCAGTCATACAAACCAATAAACACGGCACACCCTCTTTTCAGGTAAAAGGGCGGGCGGTCATTGCATTTGATGTAAGCAACCTCCAAGCACATCGTTTTACTGCGCGGGGCATTGTCCCAGATCAGAGTATTTCAAATACAGCCGTGCAATTTAGTGTTTATGTCGATCAATCTCCCACTCCACGCGTTCCGCTTCAATCAAAGATCATGACTTCTGCAGAGAGCAGCTCAACGCTTGGACGTTCTGTGTTTTATTCTTCTCGAGTTGGCTGTGCAAAATGTCACTCATTTTGTGGGTACGGAGGAGACATTGGCCCAGACCTTACCAACATCGGAAGGAAACATTCAACTGAGGCACTCTGTGAAGACATTCTTGTGCCCCACGCAGCTATAGCTGCTGGCTTTGAGACCATGACGATTCTTACAACGAAAGGAACTGTCATCAGTGGATTACAGATTTCTGCGGGCAATCCAGTTGTCCTGAAAGATGTAGAAGGGAAATTTCATGCCATCCCGAGAGAAGAAATCGATGAAATCATGGCATCGAAGAATTCACTCATGCCTGAACTTGGAAAACTACTGACTACTGAAGAACTTTCATCACTCATTGCATTTCTCCAAACGGAGGGAGCCCCCAATGAATAGAACTCATTGGTAAGAGAAGCGTACTAGCATGTCCTTCGGTAAAAAACGCATTCTGCCCCCTATTTGGGCCAGATCATGGCTTTTTTGGTTGATAACCGTTCGTCATGCACAACTTTCTCGGGGAAGCACCGTTTAGATATGGATGAAGATGCTCTCCTTTGTCGCCTAATGATTGTTCATGCAGAAAGGGTCTCCGATGCACCGAAAGCCATTCATTCTGATATCTCTTCTTGCTTCTGTTTGTTTTCTTCAACTGTGCATGCCTTCGGCGTTCGCAGATTCTCAAAAAGCCAAGCATCCCAAGATGCAGAAATCCAGTGCCGTGAAGGCTGAAAAAGACACATTAGTTCGACTTGAAAAAGTGGTCTCACGACTTGAGACGATTGTGAAATATTTGGAGCAGAAAGGACAGAAACCAACGGTAGCATCAATCAGACACCCTCGATTTTCTACCGATCACGGCAAGCAAAGTAAAAAACAGTACAAGCCTCATCGAGAAGTGCACAAGAACGAACGCGACAAGCACTCTCAGGGGAGCCATCGCTCTCATTCACGATCGGGACTCGCTCACCGAAATCATGGCTCACGCAAGAATGCTCAACACCGTCCGTGCCCGCACTGCAACGCGAAACACCTAACACATGAAAAAAACAGACAACACAACCTTGCACATCCTCCTGGTTGGTTTGCACGCCCTCAGCACGCACCACAGCCACCGCATCTGCCGGCACCCCCAGACCACCCAATGCATCAAAAACAATCACCGAACAGTGGACACAAACAATTGCACCACAAGTCACGCGATCACCACAGCCCACATGATCACAAACCACATCCTGATGGTCGTCGTATCATGGATCAACATGGTCCAAAAAATGCTCCAGTGCACAATCAACATCATGGAAAGCCCAAGGATTCTGCCGGCCATCATGCCGAATCAAATGAAAGGCCTCGTGGACACCTCGGACCACATAATACTCAACCCCACACAGGGTCTCTTCATCAACAGGAACACAACAAACCTCACCCTCCCGCACAACCTGGAGTACATCCACAACCTGATCACAGGAGAGGAGATCCAAAAGCTCATATGCCTGCTCAACAAAAAGAAGTTTTTGAGAACTGGCAACGCAGAACAAAAGAAGAAATGGGTAAGATCTTGGAAGCAA
>JBDOMS010000143.1:0-3146 GCA_039831735.1 Pirellulales bacterium | reverse complement strand
AAACAAATTGCCAAAATCACTGAGGATGCAGAAAGAAAAATCCACGAAATGGAAAAGCATATTCAGATGCTAAAAAAAGAGCTTGCAGCACTGAAACAGAAAAAGTGAAAGAAATTTTTTCTTATCAATCGACCCTAATGCCTGTGTAGATGCACGCTTCACTCACAGGACATCCCTAGAAGATATCCACTGCCATTGAGGATGTTCCTGCATTTTTCACCGCAACATACAGCTAGCGACAGAACCTTTCAAAAGGCCTTAGGTATCTGTGTTGTATTGCAACCGCTGGTGGTTCTTTAGACACGATACATAAAGAACCTGTGAGAACCGAGAACACAGAAACGAAAGAAAAAATGTAGCCAATATGGTCAGAAAATGCGTATCATCCACGAACGTAGTGAAAAAGCAATACAACACTATGGATTCACTCAAACACGTTCGCAAACAAGAGCCTCATCAGCCAAGACTGAAATGATCCATGAAATTAAGAGAGAAAGACACATTAACGTGAAGAGAACTTTCGATATTCTTTGGCTCCTGCTCATCACCAATGCAATCATTTCCAGTCCTGCAAGGAGCCGAGCAGAGCAGCAGGCATTACCAAACGTGGTCGTGATTATGGCCGATGACCTCGGCTACTCTGATATCGGATGCTATGGAGGTGAAATCGACACTCCCAACCTCGATAACCTCGCTGCGAATGGGCTCCGCTTTTCCCAGTTCTACAACACCGCAAAGTGCCACTCTTCCCGCGTGTCCCTTCTCACCGGTCAGTACTGTATCGCCGCTGGCGACGTCAACCTCTCCCATGCCGTCACATCCGCCGAAGTCCTTCGAGACGCGGGCTACTTCACTGCGATGACTGGCAAGTGGCACCTCAATCGCGAACCTACCGACTTCGGATTCGAACGTTACTTCGGACACCTCAGTGGTGCATGTAACTTTTTCAAAGGTGACAACTCTTTTCGGCTCAATGGTGAAAAGTGGGAGGTCCCTTCCACGCTTAATGATAAGACCTTTTATACTACCGTCGCCGATGTCGACTTCGCGCTCAACTTTCTCAATGAAGCTCGCAAGACTGACAAACCATTCTACTTGTATGTCGCGTTCAATGCTCCCCATGCCCCTCTTCACGCGCTTCCTGAAGACTACGCCAAGTACAAGGGCCGATACACCGAAGGCTGGGACAAGATACGAGACGCCAGGATCAAGAAACAGATTCAAATGGGGATTCTCCCCAAGAACCAAAAACCCAGTCCACGCCCCCCTCACATCCGTGCTTGGAACAAACTCGTGCCTTGGCAACGTGATTATGAAACAAACCGCATGGTCACCCTTGCCGCAATGATCGACCGCGTCGATCAGGAGATTGGCCGCCTCGTCAATGATCTTAAAGCCAACGACGAACTCAACAATACGCTCATCCTCTTCGTTTCCGATAACGGCGCCTGCCCCTACGATCGCCGTGCTCCCTTGCTCGACGTCGAGCCCACCAACGGAGATATCGCCTTGGGAGACTCCACTCCTTGGGCATGGGCCCGCAACGCACCTTTCCGCTTTTATAAGCAAAATCAATTCGAAGGTGGCATAAGCTCACCAGGTATTGTCCACTGGCCTAACGGACTGAAGACCGAACCCGGAGCCATTACTGACACCCCCGCCCACCTCATTGACGTGCTACCCACCCTCGCCGATATCGCCGGCATCTCCATTCCAAGCGAGCACCCACAACGCGAGCTTCGCCCCGTCTCCGGCGTTTCGCTCTGTCCTGTCTTCGAATGCCAGACACTCAATCGCCCCGAACCCATCCACCTTCAATTCTCCTCTGACTACGGGCTGCGCGACGGGGAATGGAAAATCGTCAGTTTTAAGGGCCAGGAGTGGGAACTCTACAACATGGCTACCGACCGTACTGAGATTAATAATCTCGCAACGTCCGAACCCGAACGCCTCGCAGACATGGTCGCAAAATGGAAACAGATGAGCCTTGAGGTCCTTCACTCCTCCAAACTTGCCAACCCAAAAATGCTCCCCGCCCAAACGCCGAAGTCCAACCGTGAGTGGACACTCTTCAGTGACTCCAATGAGCCCTTTCGCAACGCTCCCGGAAAGAAGGGAAAGTCCAACACCACCCACAAGTCCAAAGTCTCCCGCAATTCAATCCGGGCTCGCAAGAACACAAAGCTTAAGAGAAACGCCAATACACTTCAGCTGACCTTCACCGGTGAAGATCCCGGCATCGCCATAGACTTTCGTACCGCCCCCATTTCGTCATCAGGTCCTTATTACCTTACCTTCGACCTCACAACCGATTGGAAGGGGCAAGGAGACATCTTCTTCACCACGGATATGCGAGCCGTTCTTCCGAGGGGGAAAAATATCACCTTCCCAATTATTGGAGAAAATCAGTCGCAGAAGATTCACCTCAAGATAAACACCGACGAACGCCTCCACCAACTCCGCATTGACGTCGCTGACGGCCCTG
The DNA here is from genome assembly GCA_039831735.1 of Pirellulales bacterium. Taxonomy (GTDB): domain Bacteria; phylum Planctomycetota; class Planctomycetia; order Pirellulales; family UBA1268; genus CACORA01. Next base: position 661 of record JBDOMS010000143.1, on the reverse strand, counting down.
GTACCGCCACCATGACCAATCTCCGACTCCTCGATGCCAACGGTAAGGTTCTCAAAGACTTTTAAGCAAGAGAATAAGACTCTGAAAACTCAGCCAATGCATCTGCCCACAAAACATCAAACACACATCAACCCCAAGTAAGATGCATGAGTAGAGCAGCGGAGCCTTCCTAGTGATCGCTTTATCATTGCTGATCACGTCAAGCGAATCCTCTGCGGCCAGTTCGGCTCGGACCTTGCCCAGTACAATGTGCATCGCCATTGACAATTTGAATGCCCCAGAGGGTTGCCTGAGCATTCACCTGCAGATTCAAACTCGCTGGATCGACGTGGTACAAGTAGAAACACTTCCTTGGCGAGGATTTCATTCAGTTGTTGTGGCAGTGACAAAAGTGACAATCGCTTCCTTTGCCTTCACTCATGTCGACTGCACACTTCGTACGATTGAAACAAAGCGTGATAGGCAGGATCTACATGATTTGCGACACGTTATCACCGGTGAACTGAAACTCGAGTACGAATCAAGATATAGGAACAATATACGTGAAAAGTGGCATGAAATTTCATGCCACTTTTCGTGACAGCCCGCTCCGTCTCGTAGGGAGCATACCTTATGAAGCCTTCTAAATACGTCCGTCGTCATGAGTTGTATCACACGCAGT
>JBDOMS010000115.1:0-5346 GCA_039831735.1 Pirellulales bacterium | reverse complement strand
TGGGACGAGTGCTTGCTGAAACGCGCGAGATGGATGATTGGGGAATTAAATTTGAGAAACCAGACATCAATCTGGATGCCCTGCGCGCTCGCAAAGACAAAGTTATTGCTTCATTGACCGGTGGGCTCGGGCAGTTAGCAAAGCGTAGGAACGTAACGGTCATTCACGGAGAGGCAAGGTTTACCAACTCTTCAACGCTCGAGGTTGCCTCCTCTGGCGCAGAAGGATCAAGTCAGACTGTGACATTTGATCACTGCATTCTCGCAAGCGGTTCGCGGCCAGCCAGGATCCCAGCCTTTGATATTGGCAGCCCTCGTGTTCTTGACTCCACAACAGCACTTGAACTCTCTGATATTCCGGAGTCCTTGCTTGTCGTTGGTGGTGGATACATAGGACTTGAAATGGGAACTGTGTATGCAGAGTTGGGCTCTCGTGTATCAGTTGTTGAGCTTACAGATACACTTCTTCCTGGTGCTGATCGTGATTTGGTCAAGCCACTTCAGAAAAGGCTTAATGGACTCTTTGAAAATATTCACCTGAAGACAAAAGTAGCTGGTCTGAAGGAGCAAGGGGCTTCCATAGCTGTTCAATTTGAAGGTCCAGAAGGGCAAGTTGTGGAAGACTTCTCCAAGGTGCTTGTGGCTGTTGGGAGACGTCCAAACTCGGATGGTATTGGGCTTGAAAACACTAAAGTAGTTGTGAATGACAAAGGGTTTGTTGAAGTCGATGGCCAGCAGCGAACCGCTGACCCACATATTTTGGCTATCGGCGACGTGTGCGGGGAGCCGATGCTCGCGCATCGGGCGAGTCATCAAGGCAAGGTTGCAATTGAAGCGCTCAATGGTGAGCCTGCTCTTTTTGCACCGCGGGCAATACCTGCAGTTGTTTTTACTGATCCTGAGATTGCATGGGCTGGATTGACTGAACAGGATGCAGCTACCGTTGGACGAAAGGTTGACATCAGCAAGTATCCATGGGCTGCGAGTGGACGTGCTCACGCCCTCGGACGGACCGATGGCATGACAAAAATTCTTGTTGATGAAGAGACGGATACGGTGCTTGGAGTGGGAATTGTTGGCCCGGGGGCGGGTGAACTTATTGCGGAAGGGGTTCTCGCTATTGAGATGGGATGCTCGGCGAGAGATGTGATGGAAGCGATTCATCCTCATCCAACGCTTGGTGAAACCGTGGCTTTTTCTGCAGAAAACTACTTTGGCGTCGCAACTGAAATCTATCGGCCGAGGTCGGCATCTGGGGCCTAGGCCGTTGTTCACCCCTAGGAAGCCAAGATTCTCAACCGGCCTAGACGCCTTCCTTTACCCTAGGAATAATAGGGTTTTCCGACCGTGTACCGTCTTCCGGAGTAGCTATGTCCAGTTCTGACATCGACCAAAAGAATAACAGCGTGTCGGTGGAAGCCAATCAAACAGATCGTGAAGGCCATCCTGCGGATCTGCCTCGGGGGGCTCATGCACCAATGTCGATTAGCCAAATGGGTACCGAAGCGTCTGGACAGCCTGAGTTGGCCGATGGGGTTTCAGAAGTAGATGCGGATCCAACCGAGACTCGGGAGTGGTTGGATTCACTGCGATATGTCATCAACAGTCGTGGTGGTGATCGAGCAGCCTACTTGTTGCAGGCCATTGAACAAGAAGCGTATCGACTTGGCGTTCCCATACCGTTTTCTGCCACCACGCCGTATATCAACACCATTCCAACTGACAGACAGCCTCCATTTCCTGGAAATCGTGAAATCGAACGAAGAATCAAAAGTATTATCCGTTGGAATGCGATGGCGATGGTGGTTCGTGCGAATCGAGAGGATAAAAGTATTGGAGGTCATATCTCGACTTTTGCGTCGTCTGCAACGCTTGTAGAAGTGGCGATGAACCACTTCATTCGAGGTCGCGGCGACGATCACTCAGGGGATCAGGTGTACTTCCAAGGTCATGCTTCACCTGGAATTTATTCACGAGCATTTTTGGAGGGGCGTCTCACTGAAAAGAACCTTGAGAACTTCCGTCGTGAACTTGCTGAGGGCGGTGGGTTGTCAAGTTATCCCCACCCGTGGTTGATGCCTGAATTCTGGGAATTTCCAACTGTTTCAATGGGCCTGGGGCCGATCATGGCCATCTATCAGGCTCGATTTAATAAATACCTGCAGGATCGTGGAGTAAAAGACACAAGCAAGCAGCATGTTTGGTGTTTCATTGGGGATGGTGAGACGGATGAGCCAGAGACGCTTGGGGCTATTTCTCTAGCGGCCCGTGAAAAGCTCGATAACCTTGTTTTCGTCATTAATTGCAATTTGCAACGGCTTGACGGCCCTGTGCGGGGAAATGGCAAAATTATCCAAGAACTCGAAGGAGTCTTTCGTGGTGCCGGCTGGAATGTGATTAAGGTGATATGGGGTGAAGAGTGGGATCCACTTCTCGACAAGGATGAAGAAGGTCTGCTCGTCAAGCGAATGAATGAGATAGTTGATGGGCAATATCAGAAGTACACCGTCATGCCCGGTGACTATATTCGCGAGCACTTTTTTGGTCGTGATCCGCGTCTTCTTGAGATGGTGTCCCATCTCTCGGATGAAAAATTGAAAAAGCTCCGCCGTGGGGGGCATGATCCCGAGAAGGTCTATGCTGCGTACAGCGCTGCGATGCAGTGTCACGGAAAGCCGACAGTCGTCATTGCAAAAACGATCAAGGGTTACGGTCTTGGTGAGGTTGGTGAGGGGCGGAATGTGACGCACCAGCAGAAAAAACTGAACGAAGAGGAATTGCGGGCCTTCCGTTCACGTTTTGGGATTCCAATTTCGGACGATGAGGTGGCAAAGGCCCCCTTCTATAAGCCACCGGAGGATTCTGAGGAGATGCGATATCTTCGGGAGAGGCGGGAGTCGCTTGGGGGGTATGTTCCTGGCCGACCGGTCAATCCGCCGTTGCTTGAGACGCCGTCGCTTGATGAATATCGTCCGTTTATTGAAAAGAGTGCGGGGCGAGAGGTCTCCACGACAACTGGGGCTGTGACATTGATGTCGCAGTTACTAAAAGATAAGCAAGTGGGAAAGTATATAGTCCCTATTGTTCCTGATGAGTCGCGAACGTTCGGGATGGATCCTCTCTTCAAGCAATGTGGTATCTATGCACATGCGGGGCAGCTCTATGAGCCAGTCGACTCGGATCAGTTGCTCTACTACCGAGAGGCGGAAGACGGCCAGATTCTTGAAGAAGGGATCACTGAGGCGGGCAGCATGTCAAGTTTTGTGGCGGCAGGCACGTCTTATGCCAGCCATGGTGTGCCGATGATTCCAATGTTTATCTATTACTCAATGTTCGGGTTTCAGAGAATTGGTGATCTGATCTGGGCGGCGTGCGATTGTCGTGCTCGTGGTTTCATGTTGGGTGGTACGGCCGGCCGTACCACACTCGCTGGAGAAGGCTTGCAGCACCAGGATGGCCATAGTCATCTCTTTGCCATGGCCTACCCGACCGTACGGGCCTACGACCCTGCATATGTCTATGAGGCGACTGTCATCATGCTTGATGGACTTGAGCGAATGTATGCCAAGGGTGAGGATTGGATTTATTACATTACGGTGTACAACGAAAACTATGAGATGCCGTCGATGCCAGTTGGTTGTGAGGAAGGTATTCTCAAGGGGATGTATCGGCTGAAAGATGTGCGGCCAGAAGATTCGTCCGCTGGCTTGCCTGCTGTCCATCTTCTGGGCTCTGGGGCAATTCTTCGTGAGGTTATTCGAGCTGCTGATCTGCTGGCCGAGCATTGGGGTGTTTCGAGTACAGTTTGGAGCGTTACGAGTTGGAAAGAGTTGCGTCGTGAATCGCAGTCATGTCGTCGTTGGAATATGCTCCATCCTGATCAGCCTCCGAAAACAAGCTATTTCGAGGATCTTATAGCAGGAGAAGAAGGAGTGTTTGTAGCTGCTAGTGATCATGTTCGTGCCGTGGCGGAGCAGTTGGATCCGTGGGTTCCTGGTGGTCTTTTTGCGATGGGAACTGACGGGTTTGGGCGCAGTGAAACCCGGGGTCCTCTTCGTCGGCATTTCGAGGTCGATGCCGAATGCATAGCAATCGGCACTCTTTCAAGGCTGGCTGCAGCGGGAGCGATTGGATCTCATGTTGTTTCCGAGGCAATATCGAAACTTGGCGTCGACCCAGAAAAGGTTGATGCGGCTTTGGCCTGACATGCTGAACAATCCGTATTATTATTGAACGAAACTCATTTTTCCTTAAAACCTTTTTCTATCTTTATGGCTAACGAATTCCTGCTTCCTGATCTTGGTGAAAATATCGCGTCTGGGGATGTTGTTTCAGTATTTGTATCAGATGGAGATGTCATCGAGCCTGGCCAGGCGCTGCTGGAAGTGGAAACAGACAAGGCTGTGATTGAGGTGCCATGCCCTCCGGGAGGAAAAATTGGTAAGGTGCTTGTCAAGAAGGGTGAAACGGTAAAGGTTGGTCAGCCGTTGGTTGAGCTCGAGTCAACGAGCGCATCCCAGGCGACTAAGTCTCCCGAGGCGTCTGTCGCTGCGGCGGTTCCGGAGGCTTCTCCTTCTCCGGCAGTCGCCACGCCCGCTACGCCCACTGTTGCAGCACCGGTTGCCGAGCCAGTGTCTCATTCGCAGGAGGAAGTTACTTCTTCAAAGGTCGATGAGCCTCCTGCGGTCGATGAGGTTCCTTCAGTCAATGCACCTGTTGAGCCTGCTGGTCCAGCCGTGCGGCGGCTTGCGCGAGAGTTGGGCGTTGATCTTGCAAGGGTTGCTGGGACTGGGCCAGCCGGTCGTATTGTGCGTGAAGATGTGATTGCTGCAGTTCGTCAGGCAAGTGCTGCTCCGTCTCGATCTCGCTCGACATCGTCTTTTACGGAGCGAGACGATTGGGGCCCTATCCGTCGTGAACAAATGTCACGAATGAGGAAGACTATCGCAACGAACATGGTGCGAAGTGTTTCGACAATCCCTCATCTTACAAACTTTGATGATGCTGACGTCACCGAGTTAGAGCAACTTCGAAAAGCGAGCACTCAGGAATATGCCAAAAACAATATAAAGTTGACGGCTTTAGCATTTGTGGTGAAAGCCGTGAGTCTGTCGCTTCGGCAGCATCCGGCAGTGAATGCATCAGTTGATATGGAAAAGGGAGAAATCGTCTATAAAGATTACGTCAATGTTGGTCTTGCGGTTGACACGCCGCGGGGGCTTGTGGTCCCAGTCCTTCGTGACTGTGATCAGATGTCAATACCGCAGATGGCTCAGTCCATAGCGGAAACAGCTGAAAAAGCAAAAAACGCTCAATATGGCCTAGAAGACCTCCGCGGTGGCACCTT
>JBDOMS010000668.1:0-5362 GCA_039831735.1 Pirellulales bacterium | reverse complement strand
GTTTCAAAGGGACAATTTCAGATATCGGTGGCCCAACAGCCAACATGTTCCAAATGAAATGCCAGAGACCTGAAATTGAAGCAAAGTGCCGTCGCCTCTCATGCGTCCATCCAACTATCTGCAAACTGCTTGGAACAGACCATGGGCCACTCAAGGAAGTCATGAAAGAAGCTCGTACAGTAAAGGGAGTAAAGCGGGTACTGGTAGCGAGTGGTGTTCGTATGGATCTCGCAAAGCAGGACCCTACCTACCTACGTGAACTTGCTGCTCACCACGTTGGTGGACACTTGAAGGTAGCTCCCGAGCATACTGATCCGTCCGTACTTGAGCTGATGAAAAAACCATCTGCCGATGACTACGTCGAGTTTGACAAGGCATTTCGATCAGCCAGTCGTGATGTGGGTAAAAAACAATTTACTATTCCGTATTTCATAGCTAGTCATCCAGGCAGTGGCATTGAAGAGATGATTGATCTTGCTCTGTTTTTGAAACGGAACAGTTACAAACCAGATCAGGTTCAGGATTTCATTCCAAGCCCATTTGATATTGCTGCCTGCATGTACTACACCGGAATCGACCCAATGACAAAAAAACCCGTCAAGATTGCGAAGGGACTAAAAGATCGAAGAATGCAAAGGGCCTTACTGCAATTTTTTAAGCCTGAAAACTATTTTGAGGTACGCCGAGCTTTAGAAAAGGCTGGAAGATCAGACCTTATTGGGTCAGGATGTGACTGCCTCATTCCTTCACATCCTCCAAAAGCGGCCTTTGACCGCAAGCGAAAAGAAGCCGCACAAGCGTTCACCGAACAGACTTCTGGAGACCACCTTCGCGGTGAACTACAGTCCCGAAATACCACCAAACAAAAGAAGAAGTACCGTGCAAAAAAAACCATTGGCTACCGTCCACATCGCGGAAAATAGGTATTTCACTGCCTGGATAGCTGAACTAAAAGAATGAACCAAACCCTTTTTGCTTTTGTGACGTAGACCTTTCAGATTCTCTTTGTATGCATGAGGAAATAATATGTCGACACTTCGTCTCACACTTCTAGTAGGTACAGTGATTACAATAACTGGATTAAGTACTACGGCCTTTGCAGTAAGTCCGCGCAACCCGTATCGCTCATTTAATCTCTCTGGTGTTAATTATGGCTCAATGAGATGGGAACAAGCTCAGCGACAAGGCCGTCGAGTCTGGCCTTATTATAATTCTCCTACTCGTTCAACTTCTCGTGGTGCAAACGTTTCGACAAGTGGCATTATTGTTGGAGGAAGTGGGGCTAATGCCTTGAGTACAAGTAAACGAACAGTCCGATCGACCCGACGCCGCCGTTAGGTCAATCCACATTAGACTGAGGTCACTGGTTCGGCGGCTACGAAACCGGATCATCCTGATATAGACGGTATTTCTTTGTAATGAGAGCTCCACCACGCTGAAGTGTTTTTCGGGAGAGATTGTTGCTCTCAAGAACCCACGAGAACTCTACCTCGTCCATTCCCCATTTATGAAGCCTCGGTACGAGTGCGGCATGTAATACCAACCCAACACCCCATGCTTGATATTCAGGGATAACATTTGTACTGATGGCCCTCATGCGTTTTATGCCTCGTTTATTCCATAGCAGTCTCATAAATCCAAATGGAAACAACCTGCCATTACTTGCTTTGATTCTTGGATTGTAATCGAGCAAACAAAAAACGGTTCCAATAGGCTTTCCATTTACTTCAGCAACAAGAGCTAACTCGGGAACAATAAGATGTTTCATGCTTGCTGCCATATGGTTTACTTCACCTTGTGAAAGTGGCACAAACCCCCAAGTGCGCACAAGACTCGAATTATAGATATCTAAAAACATTCTCACTTCTTCTGCAAAGCGACTACGATCAAGAGATCTTACTGTCACACCGAACCGTGATTTTACTCCTTCCACCATCACACCAAGCTTCTTATCAATACTCTGTAACATCGACAGGCGACCCCAGAAAGCAAACATGTCTTCGACCTTGTGAAGACCGGCTTCCTCGACAAGATGTGGATAGTATGGCCGATTATGTGTCATCATAAAAAAAGGTGGCGTATCAAAACCCTCTATTAAGAGTCCGCACTCATAATTGAGAGAGGGATTGACTGGTCCACGCATGCTGGTCATTCCTTGAGCATGAAGCCATTCGTTTGCAGCATGAAAAAGATCCCTCGAAGCAATATGGTCTTCATCACATTCAAAAAAACCGAAAAACCCACGCTTCTCTTTGTACCGTTCGTTATGACCTGAGTTGACAATAGCCGTAATTCGACCAACATCTTTCCCTGATCGCGAAGCAAGAAATGACTGCGTTCGTGCAACCTCATGAAAGGGATGGCGACGAAAACCAAGGAGTTCCTCCTGAGCCATGATTAAGGGTGGCATCCAGCATGGATCATCTTTGTAGATACGCCAAGGAAGTTGAATAAAACGTTTTTGTTCCACTCGATCCTTTACCGGCCTGATCTGTAATTCTCCCACAAAAACAAACTCCTTTTCTTAGCTACACAACCAATTCTTAATCGGCAGTTGAGACGAAATTACCCATATTTTCCCTTCTATTAGGCCTACCCGTCAAATATGGGGCTCAAAAAACAGATGCAAAAGTCGCAACTGATATTTGGTCGAAGTAGTATTATGGCCGGGTTCAACCACGATGGATCGAGTAACCCGGCACCCGTAGGAGGTCCGAAAAGCGATCCGAGCCGTGGAAGCATCAATTCGATCTATTGAAACAAGGGAAACTACCCCTGCCGATAACAACTGTTTTGTCACAGGCTCAACAGGTCTGGTGGGAAACAATGTTGTCCGCCTATTGTTGTCTCGGGGATATCGCGTACGAGCTTTGGTTCGGCCCCATCACACTATGGATATTCCAGCTTTGGCTGGGTTAACCATACAAGCAACCGCTGGTACATTGAGTGACGAGCGACTCTTGCAAAGAGCTATTGATGGGAGTTCATTTGTCATTCATGCAGCTGCCATGGTGCATTGTGGTTGGCGACATCTGCAAGAAATGCATGATGTCAACGTCCGAGGCACTGAGCTCATTGCCCGATGCAGTCGCCGCGCCAACGCTCGACTCATTCATGTATCAAGTGTTGATGCAATAGGTCTCCGTCACGATGGAGTACCCGCCGATGAAGAAACTCCTCCTGGTATCATGCCAGAATGTCCATACGTTGTCACCAAACGTCAAGCTGAAGAAGTAGTACTAAGAGAATGTGATTTGGGTCTTGATGGTGTCATCGTCAATCCCGTTTTTATGCTTGGTCCATGGGACTGGAAACCATCAAGTGGACGGATGCTTGTAGAAGTTGCATCGGGAAAAGGTTTGTTTGCTCCTCCAGGAGGAAACGACTTTGTAGATGTTCGAGATGTTGCTGCTGGTATTTTATCTGCCATGGGCCAAGGTACAACGGGACGACGATACATTTTGGGCGGTCATCCATTTTCATATCTTGATGCGTGGAAGTTATTTGCCCGAGTCGGAGGACGGATTCAACCGCTTGGTACTTTTGGGCCGGCAATACTGCGGGTAGCTGGCTGGTGTGGTGACCTTGCCGGTTTTGTATCTCGCCGCGAGCCAGTCGTAAATTCAGCAGCGGTAACAATGTCTATGCTTCCACATCACTTTTCCTGCCAACGTGCAAAACGGGAACTAGGGTACGCCTACCGACCTCTTGAAGATACTGTTCAAGACTCCTGGGATTGGTTCGTGAGTCAAGGCTACGCTAAGCCTATTCGTAATCGCACTGTACTTGTACGATAATGTTATGACCCACATTCTCGTCGTCGAAGACGAGCAGCACCTCGCAATTGGCATCAAGTTCAACCTGGAGTCAGAGGACTACCAGGTGAGTGTTGTTGGTGATGGTCAAGCCGCACTTACCATCTTAGGAAGTTCTGTTCCTCCAATTGACCTTGTTGTATTAGACATCATGTTACCAGGAATGAGTGGCTACGACGTCTGTAAAACAATTCGTAATGACGGAAGTTCAGTTCCTATTGTGATGCTTACTGCACGCACGTTAGTTGAAGATCGTATTCAAGGATTTGATTCTGGTACTGATGTATACCTTCAGAAACCATTTGATCTTGAGGAACTTCTATCTGTTATACGAAATCTTCTTCATCGACGAGGACGAACTGATCGGACGAGGAATAGTGATCCGCCGGCATCTCGATCACGTATCCTAAAATTTGGAAATGCAGAGGTAAACTTTGATACGTGGGAAGTATCTGTAGGTAACAATCCAGTAAAGCTAACAAATCTTGAAATGAAATTACTTGAGTATCTTGTAGAACATGAGGGCATTGTGGTGTCACGAGATGAGCTTCTGCGGAACGTGTGGGGACTCACCCGATCTCCAGCGACCCGCACGATTGATACCTTCATGCTTAATCTGAGAAAATCATTTGAGGAAAATCCATCTCGTCCGAAACATTTCCTATCCATACGTGGCCGAGGCTATCGCTTTGTGCGATAGAGCCAAACTAGGAAGACTCGCGCAGGCTGCATAACGCCGCTGCAGCCTGAGAAGGATCCTTTTGCCTCAAAAGCGATTCACCTACCAACATTGCGTTGACACCTGCCGACTGCAGCCGTCTCGCATCGTCTGAAGTTTTGATACCACTTTCGGCTACCATCACAACATTATCTGGGATACGAGATCGCATCTTCAATACATGGTTGAGATTTGTTGTCATCGTCCGAAGGTCACGATTATTGATGCCCACGAGCGTAGCGCCAAGTTCAAGCACACGCGATAGGTTATTTTCATCGTGCAGTTCAACTAACGGTGTCATACCAAGATCGATAACTTCGTGATACAGGCTTCTGAGATGACAATCATCGAGACATTCAGCAATAAGCAGTACTGCATCTGCCCCATGTGCCCGGGCCTCAATAACTTGATAACGGTCAATAATGAAATCCTTTCTCAGTATTGGTAACGATACTGCAAGTCGTGCTTCTTCCAAATCGATGAGACTTCCTCCAAACCCCCAACTATCTGTAAGTATAGATAGAGCAGCCGCTCCGGCAGTTGCATACCCTCTGGCAACGTCCTGAACAGTTGCACCGGGTCGAATGTCTCCTGCAGATGGGCTTTTTCGCTTGAACTCTGCGATTAGCTGAATGCGTTCAGAGTCAGAGACGGCCGCAAAAAAGTTACGTACTGGAGGGGCAACTGCCAGTCGACCTTCCAGCGCTGCGGTTGGCACTCGATCACGTTGAATTGCCACTTCTTTTCGTTTTCGATCAGTGATTTTCTCTAGAATATTTTTCATGGCTTGTGCACGCTTCGAAAACATTACCTGCTTTATGCAAAACAC
>JBDOMS010000520.1:0-5374 GCA_039831735.1 Pirellulales bacterium | reverse complement strand
GCCGGAACGTCTCGCTCACGCACCCTCCAGGCAATGATATGAAGACGTCTGTTGCCAATTTCTGGTGAATCATTTCGCCATTTATTCAAAATAGAAGTCGCTTCATGAACTTGTTCTAGTAGTTCAACGGCAACAACAGGACTGATGAACTCATACATGGAAGCAGATAGAACAACAATAATCCTAATATGGAATAGGAGACCGATCTTCTTCATGAGAGTATCTCTTTTGTGATATGAAAAAGGTTGATTTCTTTCACAGTCTTGACATCCTTTGCTCAGACCATCATTCAAGCATGGCGGGCAGTCTCAATTCGATCCACAAGAGTCGCAATAACTTCACGATCACTGGCTGGTCGTCGTGGACTCTCGGGATGGGTCTCATCGCTGCCAAGATGTCCTCGAATGAGCAAGGCCATTGCCATTGAGTGCTTGTATGCTGGTACTGGTGGACGAAATGCAAAGTCTCCAAGAGCCTGAAGGGCATCATCCAGTTCATCAAAACGACAATCTCCGCAAGCCCACCATGCGTCTCGTTGCGCGAATGCCTCAGGAAACGCTGTTGATAATCCAAGAAGCCAGTCACTTCCATACCGAACCATATCAATGGCAAGATCATTTCCTGTGAAAACATGAAACTCCGGTCGAATTTGATTGCGAACGACCAATCGCTGCCATTCCAATTGCCTCGACAACGAAGAGTGCTTGGCTCCAAGGCAGTTCGAGATCTGAAGTAATTCTTCGTATGAGTCAATTGAAAGAATCCGACCACAGGGCACAAACACCCGACTCAGCTCGAAACCAATAAACCGATCGACGTTTGCTGCCAAGAGTTTGTACTTACTGATAAAGTCTTTTTCAGTTCCTGCCGAGAGACCCCACGATGGAAAAACAACGGGCACACCACCGACTTCTTCAATCATTCCAAACTGCTCTCGATAGGCTTGAAGATTGAATGCATCGCCCTCTCGATCTGAAACACAGGCTCCAGCAAAAAACTCTTGAGAACCGAGTGTCTCTCGAGCACAGCGTAGCACCTCTCGACGAGTCGCATGATTGATAAGTTGCACATACCCAGTATCCATATTGACCGCGGGCGTAATGCCACATGCTGCAGTTCGCGTGAGATGAGCTGCAAAAGCATCCCAGTCAATTTGATGACCGGTCGAGTAGGGCAGTAAGACTGCAGAAATACCCCGAATAACCCTTTGACGACGAATAAGTCGCGTGGGATCGAAGCGTGAAGTGTGCATTGGTATCATAGAATCTCCAGTTCACGTCCTAAGATACCTCTTTCATCAAACACTGTGAATTACCCTCGAGTTGCCGGCTTTCGGACTGTTGCTGAACTGCGTGACCACTGTAAACGTTTGCATGCACCAATTCCATTTGATGATGAGGTGCTTTCCGCAGAGCAACTCACACCAATGGCCTCTGCATACTCAATTGGCTCTCGCAGCGTTGGAAATCGCTGGTGTATTCATCCTATGGAGGGCTGGGATGCAACGCGCGATGGTCAACCAACATCAACTGTACTTCGACGTTGGCGTCATTTTGGTGAAAGCGGCGCAAAACTGATTTGGGGAGGTGAAGCCATAGCGGTTTTACCGGAGGGCAGGGCAAATCCACACCAACTCTGCAGCCCATCCTGCCAACGCGAGGGCCTCGCCTTGCTTGTGAATACCACTCGCAGTGCGCACAAAGAACGCTTTGGCTCCGTCGACGATTTTGTAGTCGCCGTACAACTCACTCATTCTGGACGTTTCTCTCATCCAACGCCTGGAGCACGACACCCCCGCATTGCCTACCATCATCCCGTTCTGGATGGGCATCATCACATTGATCCGAGTGATAATTCCTGCGTGGTAACCGATAATGACATCGAAACAATTCTCAAAGCCTACGTTACGTCAGCACAGCATGCTGCCGCTGCTGGATTCGACATGGTGGATATTAAGGCATGTCATGGCTACCTCATCCATGAATTTCTTTCAGCAAGACAACGCCCTGGTTGCTATGGTGGTGATTTCGAGGGGCGCACACGACTGCTTCGAACAATCATCGAACGAGTGAAGGAGGCATGTCCGCATCTCCTCATTGGTGTCCGGCTGTCGTTGTTTGACACGGTTCCTTGGCACAAAACAGATGATCATGGGTCACCCTATCCTTTTGATCAAAACAAGTTGTACGACTGCGGCTTCGGCGTTGACGAGTCCAATCCCCTTGAAATGAATCTTGAGGAGCCGATTCGTCTTCTCCGCGAACTCCGTGATCTTGGCGTGTGTGCAGTGAATGCGTCTGCGTGCAGCCCCTACACAGTTCCACATATGCAGCGGCCTGCCATCTATCCTCCATCTGATGGCTACCCACCACCAGAAGATCCAATAGTTGGAGTGTGGCGACTGCTGCGCGCGTCTTATCAAGCAAAACAGGCCGTGCCTGATTTACCTTTCATTGGCTCGGGATATTCGTATCTTCAAGACTATCTTGTGCATGCTGCACAAGCTGTTGTTCGTGCTGGTTGGATCGATGCTGTTGGCCTTGGACGAATGGTCCTTTCATATCCACATCTTCCAGCTGATGCACTCAAGGGCAGGGGGTTATCCCGGACTCGCTTTTGCCGAACATTCTCTGACTGTACAACCGCACCACGCCATGGATTACGAAGTGGATGTTATCCACTAGATCAATTTTATAAATCCCTTCCAGAAGCCAACGCAATCAAGAAGATTAAGTCAAAAAAATGACGTGTGCTCGTGCAAGACAAGAACTTTTAGTTATTTCATGATTCATAACGTATCCTTGTAGTCAGTACGACACACTACTGCTTTCACATATAACGATGGAATAACTCATGAGTGATTCACCCCCTCCAGAACATGCAATTGATTCTTCTGTGTATCACACAATTGTATCAACCCGGCCTCGTCGAGGGTCTCCGGAAACCGATGCATTCCTCAAAGCTGTTATCAAGACTGGTGCAAGTGATCTTCATGTTCGAGCTGGATGCTCACCTCGTGTTCGAATTGATGGGACGTTGCGACGAGTTGAACGTGAACCGCTTCCAGTTGAAGAATTTGAGGCTCGTGTCCTGAGTATTCTTGATGATGATGAACAACAAATGCTGATCTCCAAGGGCTCTGTTGATATCGCCTATGATCTTGATGCTGAATGCCGTTTTCGGATCAATATTTTCAGGCAGGAGTCTGGTCTTTCCATTGCAGCACGATTAATTCCTCGCACTATTCCCTCCTTTGACCAATTGAATCTGCCACCTATTCTTCGTCAGATTGCTGATGTCCAACGAGGTCTGATTCTTGTAGCAGGTGTTACAGGGAGTGGGAAAAGCACAACCATGGCATCGATGCTCGACCACATCAATGAGTCACGCCCGGAACATATACTGACAATTGAGGATCCTATCGAGTTTCTTTTCACTGAAAAAAAATGCGTCATCAATCAACGTGAAGTGCATATCAATGTGCCAGACTTTGCCACGGCGCTTCGGGCCATGGTTCGCGAGGATCCCGATGTGGTACTAATTGGTGAAATGCGAGATGCTGAAACGTTTCGTGCAGCCCTCCAGGCCGCAGAGACAGGCCATCTTGTATTCGGCACGGTTCATGCAGCAAGATCCGCGCAGGCAATCGGTCGAATCCTTGGATTGTTTCCAGAAGAGGAGCAATCGTCTGTTCGGCAATCACTTGCTTTCAATCTTCAAGCTATTATCTGCCAGCAGTTGTTGAAATCCAAACAACCAGAGATTCGTAGAGTGCCAGCGTGTGAAGTCATGATCGCGACACCAATCATACGAAAACTTATTTTGGAAGATCGTGATACGGAAATGACAGAAGTGATCGACTCTGGTGACGGTGGCATGATTGGCTGGACAGAGACGCTCTATCAACTCTGCAAAAAAGGGCTTGTCGAAGAGACTGAAGCCTGCGAGATCGCACCAAATGCTGAAGCACTACGAATGCGACTAGCTGGCATTCAGTCTTCGTCCCGCGGTATCGTCGGCTAGGAAACAGTTGTGCTTCCCACGATTTCAGGCTTATTCCAAGGACACACATATGGACGCATTCTGGCAGTTCTGGATCAAACTCTGGCCCCACATCTTGGGAGCATCTCTTCTCGCAATCAATAGTTTTGCGTCAGCTCATGCAATTCTGGTGAAGCGAGACACCCGCAGCACCATTGGATGGGTTGGTCTCATCTGGTTGTCTCCTGGGTTTGGGGCCATTGCCTATGCTATTTTTGGCGTAAATCGAATTCGTACACGTGCAAGTCAACTTCGTGCCGGACTCATCACTGTTGCCCATGAGTTACGTCAGTCCGTACCTTCCGCGCAGTTTCTCAACACTGCCATCGGCCCTGATGACTTTCCCCTTCGGTCACTTGAGCGCCTAGTTGGAAACGTCACTGGTCGGGAGCTTTGCAAAGACAACAACATTCGTCCACTCATGGGAGGAGATGAAGCCTATCCACAAATGCTGGACTGTATTGATCATGCGAAACGAAGCATTGGTCTTTCTTCATATATTTTTGATAATGATCCTACCGGGAAGCTATTTGTTCAGGCTCTCGCAGGGGCGGTACAACGCGGGGTAGAAGTTCGGGTACTGGTTGATGGCATTGGTTCACGCTACACGTGGCCCTCAATTATCAATGTGCTCACACAAGCTGGCGTTCGGGCTGATCGATTTCTACCAACAAGTGTTCCTATCTACTTTCCCTACGCAAATCTTCGGAATCATCGAAAGATCATGGTCGTCGATGGTGAGATTGGATTTACTGGTGGACTCAATATTCGTGATGGCTGCTGGCTATCACATAACCCCAAACACCCTGTTCAAGACATGCATTTTGCATTACAAGGTCCAATTGTTGCGCACTTGCTTGAAGTATTTCTAGAAGACTGGGCATTTGCAACTGGAGAGGTATTGGCAGGTGATCATGTTGACGGGTACTTTCGAGAGGCCTGGCAGCCAAAAATCTTCCCTGCTGGAAATGGCCTTGCACGAGGAATTCGCTACGGGCCTGATGACCCACTGATTGGTCAAATTAAACTAGTGCTTGTTGGCGCACTGGCGACTGCACAAAAATCCGTGCGAATCATGACCCCATATTTCCTACCCGATGATGCCGTCTGTCAGGCTCTTGACGTTGCTGCCATGCGAGGCGTGCGGGTCGATATCGTTCTCCCATCACAAAACAATCTCGAACTTGTTGGCTGGGCATCCACTGCCATGCTGTGGCAGGTCCTCCAACGTGGTTGCAACATCTGGATGTCACCACCACCCTTTGACCACACCAAAATTATGGTGATTGACAAATCGTGGACGCTTTTCGGAAGTGGTAACTGGGATGATAGA
>JBDOMS010000322.1:0-5381 GCA_039831735.1 Pirellulales bacterium | reverse complement strand
ATCGTACATGTGCGACGAGGCTTTCCGTCCTGTCCTCCGTAGACAGTAAGAAGGCCGGATGCATCACAGGCAAAGAGCAGTGTGCCATCTGCGGAGAATGTGACAGCCATACAAGGCTGGGCGGATGTTTTATACTGCGAGTCCATGGTGGTGCGAGTTTTCTCAGCAACGGTGAGTTGCTGTTCAATGTGTTTGAGTTCACCTTGTCGAAGAGGTAGCGTTTCTTGGGCACGTTGAACTTCAGTTGCTGCAAACTCAACATCTCGATTGGAATTTTTAACCGCTCTATCTGCTTTTTTACTGTCTTCTTCAGCGTTCGTCACGGTCTTCTCTTTGTCAGAAAGCTGTTTCGTAAGTTCCGAATGTTTTGCCTGAGACTCTTCAAGCAGCTTTTTTATTTGAGTCATGGATTGCACTGCTGTTGACTGTGCCATTTTTGTAGCCTGCAGTGAGGACTGATATGCTTTGTCGGCCTCGGCTGCATCAGGGTATTCTGCAACTTGTTTACGAACGGTTTCTGCTGCAACTGTTGTGGATGCAACAGCGTTGTTCAACATCTCAGCAGTCTGCGTTGCCTGTTCAATAGATTTCGTGAGCGACTCAACGAACATGGTTAGTTTGGCCAGAGCAGCGGCAGTCTCTTTCTGAGCAGCTTTTGCTTTCTTGTGTGCGTCCTGCTTGTCTTTAAGTGCTGATTGTGCCGCCTTCTGTTTTTCAGAAGCCTTCTTCAGTGCATCAGCAGCGGTTGACTTGGCTGTTTCAGCCTGCTGCACCTGAGACTTTGCAAAGACGACATCCTGCTTAAGAATTCTGATACTGGCATCGTGGCGGGCAAGTTGCTGAGCAATTCGAAAGTCGCCATTGGCATGCGCAATCATTGTTCCATCATCGAGATTCCATAGTTTTACGCCGGGTTCAGTGCCCACTGATGCGATGCGGGTACCATCCGGGCTTACTGCGAGATGTGTGACTGCTCCACCATGGGCGAACTCGCGTACCATGGAGGCCTGCTCTATCGTCCAGAGTCGTATCTTTCCATCACCACATCCGCCAAGAAGATGACCAGGATGGGAGGGCACGGTCGTGAGGTCGATGCACGGTGCTGAGGCTCCAGGGATCTCTTTTAATAGGGCTAGAGTGTTGTTTCCATTTTTAGAATCAAGGGCTGGAGTTTTCCAGACTCTGAGAACGTTATCTGATTCAGCTGTTACAAGGTGTGAGCCATCGTGAGTGATGGTTATTGATGTGACGTTGTGTGGACGCTCAAATTGACTAATGAGTTGTCCATCCACAAGTCTCCAAGTAAGAATTGTTTTCCCTGATCGTATTCCATAAAGATGTGAACCGTCAGGAGAGATTGTCGCACAGACTATCTGCGAGCCAGATTCACCAAAAATATGCATCGTTGGTTTTGGTGCCATTTCCGATGGATTGATTTTCGCACAGCGGCCATCTGCAAGACTAAACACAATAGTGTTACTGGTTGGAAGATATCCAAGTAAGTAAGCGTGCTCGGTGTTCGGAAAATCATGAAGCGGAGAGAGATTTGATCGTTGCCAGAATTTAATGGTCCGAAAGGACCCCGTTGCGATCATGTTCTTCATAGGCGAAAAGGCAAGAGATGTAATGAGATCGGCATGTGCAATATCGGTCGCAAGCTTCTGTAGTGAAGAGTCGATAAGTGTTGCAAGTTGATGGCCAGTGTACGTGTCAAAGAGACTTACTCTCCCCCCCCGGGCGGTAGCTGTCAGGTGTTCATCCTGTGACATGGCGACAGCCAGAACGCCACCGCTTCCCCTTGGAAGAGGCTTCCACGAGATAGGATTGTACGTAACGTCGGATGCTTTTGCGCCACTGACAATCCATTGTTCAAGCATGCCAAGTTGGATGGGAGTGAGGGTCTGTGCACCAACCGTATTATCAGGTGGCGGCATGAAGTCCTCTTCACGGTGGGATGCGCGAAGGAATAACATGCTTTCGGATGGTTTGCCAGCTACCACAGACACGCCAGAGTCACCACCTTTCCTGAGCTCGTAGGCTGAGTCGAGAGAGAGTCCTCCTTCACGGATTTTCTGGTTATGGCAGGCCGTACAATTTGCTGCAAGGATAGGAAGAATGTCCTCCTGAAATGAAATGGCCTCTTTCGAAGAAGGAATCTTAATTGGGAGGCCTTCGCCAACTGCCTGACTACGAGCCAGGTGCAAACTGATGCAAAGTGCTAACACAATGTGGACATGAAAACGGTGTATCAATTTGCGATCTCCTGTGTTTGTCCAGTAATGGTGAGTGGAATTGACTGTTCAAGAGAGACGCTCCGTTCAAAAAATTTCACTGTGCCCTTGAGATTTATTGTGTAATTCCCAACTGGTGTTCCAGCATCACTTTGTACTGTCAGTGTGCCTTGCGTTGCTTTCGCTGGAATGATGACTGGCGGAATGGTAAGGCCAGCAACAGTTTCTTTGGTCTGTACTTCAAGCCGAAGAGGTTCGTCACACCCAAATCTTCGATCGAGAACGACAGTACATGACTCCGAGCCACTCGAGGGAAGAGCAAGTGATTCTGGTTGTATGGAGAGTGACACAGGTGAATCATGAACAACAAGTGTGAATGGAGTGAGCACCGTGGGAATCGTGATGTCTTTTGCTGCATTTGCTTTGGTGATGCTTGTCAATTGTTGTTCGCGTACTTTCTTTTCATCCTCTGCTCGACGCAAATCAGTTGTGAGCGTGTTGACGTCAGCTTGTTTTTCTGTACGCCGGGTGGCGATGTCATCGGATGATACATTGCCTTTTTCTTGAATGGCTTTCAGTTGTGTATCGAGGTCTGCCAATGAGGCCTGTGCTTCAGTAAGTTTTGCAGCCCGACGCTCAATGATTTGCGTAACACGAGCGACATCAGCTTTTGATTTCTCAACAGCGTCTTGATTCCGTGAATATGAACATTTTGAAAGTCCCCCTAGCGCGACGGTATATGTCCCAGGTTTTGTGTTTTCTCCAACAGTGATATTGATCTCACTTGTTGAGAAAGTGGAAGCAATCTTTTGGTCATCCTGTGTTTCTGATGGCTCTGTTTCTGGAAGCTTGATTTCTGAAATCTTAAGATCTTTTGGTAATTTGAACTCTGCTGGATAATCGAGTGGCTTGAGAGATAGGGTGCCCTTGGAGCCGATGCGATGGACTACATCAATAGGAACTGTGAGCTTGCCACCACGGGCTGTTTCCCAGATTTGTGATTCTTTTATGCTGAGGGAAATAGGTGCATGGTCAGCAGTAACTGCTATATATATCGAGTCCGTACAACGGAGGACATGAGGTTGATTGTTGTTCTCAACATCCCATTGCAGGGTTGCTGAGCGTGCCTCATGAGTACGTTCCTCGTCACCAACCAGACCTCGCCCGATAAGTCGAATCTGTTTATGTGTGACAGTCGCTTGATCAGTTGCCTGTAGCACAAGAACACCACGCCGTTTTCCACGTGCAATCACTACAGGCTCAGCTGTTACACCGTGTGGAAGATCCTCTGCCGTAACAGTAATTTCGCCCTCGTAGCCGTCCTGGCGTATCGCCAGAAGGTCAATGGAGATTGTTCCACCAATTGGAAGCGACGTTGAACTTGCCCTTATTTTCTTTGCATCAGCCTGGTCTCTCCAAATAGTGAGGGCGAGTACCTGAAAATCTGGCGCTGGTGGTCGAATGTCAAGCACATAGCTCGCAGAAGGGTCTGCTACAGAGTTCACGGATTGCTCCCGAACACAGACACGATAGGTTCCATCATGAGGAGCTTTGAATGGTAGAGTTGAATCCAGAGTTGGTCGATCGACGGTAGGACCTGAGAATTCTTTTGGTCCGTCATCTACGAAAGCCACTTCCTTCACAAGGGATTCTTCATTCGCATCCACAGTAATGCTCTCAATAAGAATGGAGGTGTCACTGCTCATCCCCAATCGACGTGACAGAACGTCGAACACAAATTCATCGCCTTGTTTTGCCTCAAAAGCGAACCAATCGCGATCATGTCGTGGGAAAAAATGGCCTGCAACGACTGTCGGTAGGGTAAGGCGATGGGCATGATCACCATCGTCATTTGGTTCTATTTCTGGAATAACTGGAAGACCAACCTTTGTCACGGCAGGCGTGTCTTTCAAAGAATCAAACAGACCTCCACGCAAATTTAATATTGTCGTAGTGCTCTCGCGTGGAGAAAGAATTCTCCATGTGGGGCGTGCGTGTTCACTGAATGAAATATCAGCGGTACCCAAATCGATCGTCTTCTTGTGATCCAAAACATCTGGTGCAGGAGAATCAGATGCACGGTCTTCGAGTCCGTGTCCCTGAACAATAAGCGTCGATGGCTTGGAGGCATTGATTGCTCGCGGGAACATCGAGGTAACAAACACACCATCTGAGATATCGAGCCGGTAGAAGAAGTTTTTTCCACCTTCTGCAAAACGATCATGAATTTCAATGACGTAGGTGCCTGCTGTGCGTGCGATGAACGTGACAGCCCGATCGTTTGATCGACGGTGCGTTGTGACTGGAACGCGTGCCCCATGAGGGTCCAGGATTGTGATGACGGGTCTTAGTTTTGAATCAATCCGGTGTGCCCATACTTCGATGTGTAGGCGAGCACCTGCCACACAACTTATAGAAAAAAAATCTGTTGTATTGGCCACAGCCTGTCCGCTGATCGATGCTGGATACGATATCTTGAGCGGGTTGTCTCGTGAATCAGTCGGGGTGGTTTTTATAACTTCAGGAAAGGCCCCAACCACAAAACAACGAGGGGTACTGACACCAAATCGGCAATTGACAGTCGCATCATAGATTCCACACGGGACGTCCGGTGCAATGGTAACAAGCATTTTTCCTGAAAGAGGCTGCGGAGTTGGGTCGAACTCTGATGGCGTTGACATTACTGGTTTGGCAGAAATACCAGGGTGGGAAAAATTGATGGACGTCGCATCATCAAGGTTGCTGCCGGAGAGCGTTGTGACAACCGTTGTGCCTCGCTCACCTCCAGGGGGAAAAATGCTTTCAAGTTTTGCCGTGGGGAATTGCGCATACGTCACTGTTGCGAGACAAGTCGCCAGGGTGTACACGGACGTGCGAAATGCGTTTTTCATGGAATGGTCGTAGCACTAGTGGTTAAATAAAAACTCTTTTGTGTTGAGTAATGACCACACTACATCTTCCCACGCTTCCTTGATGTTATCTGCACGTTGAGAGATGTAGGATTCGATTTCACTTAATTCGTTTGGCTGAGGCCGACGAGAGAATGCTACGAGATAAAGCTCATTGATCTTTTCGGGTATGGTAGATTCGCTGTCGGAGACAAGATGAGCGGCCCGTTTGCCATTGAGCTTGCCCAAAATGTCAGAGGAA
>JBDOMS010000092.1:0-5389 GCA_039831735.1 Pirellulales bacterium | reverse complement strand
CGAAGACATGTATTGATGCGCAGCAAGCGTGGGCGACGGCACGAAAAAATTCTTCATGGTCAACGCTTGCCCCGTGGTTGGAAAAAGTGTTTTCACTGAAAAAAGAGCAGGCGGCTTGTCAGTTGCCGGACCTCGATCCGTATGATGCGCTTATGGATGATTATGAGCCAGGAGCGCGATGGAAGTCAGTTGCAGAACAATTCGATCAATTACGTCAAAAAATTGTTCCTCTTGTACACAACTTCAGGGAAGCAACGTGTCGTCCGAATGACGCCATTATGAGGCGATGTTATCCAGTAGAGCAACAAAAGAAATTTGTTCGGACAATTGCAGAAAAAATTGGATTTGATTTTGAGCGTGGTCGACTTGACTCAACCGATCACCCATTTTGTACAACACTTGGCCCTCATGATTGCCGAATTACCACTCGTTGGGATGAACAGTTCCTTCCAACTGCACTTTTTGGTGTTTTGCATGAAGCCGGACATGGCTTGTATGAGCAAGGGTTGCCTTGTGACTGGTTTGGCTTGCCCCCTGGAGAAGCAGCATCGCTTGGTATCCATGAATCGCAGTCACGGCTGTGGGAAAATCTCATAGGCCGTTCGAGGGAGTTCTGGGAGTGGTGTCTTCCCATTGCCAAAGATGCTTTTCCAAATGTGTTGGACGATGTAACGGTTCGTGATGCGCATGCTGCACTGTTAGTAGTCGAGCCATCGTTCATTCGTGTGGAAGCCGACGAGGTGACGTATAATCTCCATGTCATGATGCGATTTGATCTTGAAAAGGCTGTGATTCACGGTGACCTCTCCGTTGATGAACTTCCTCTAGCATGGAATGATCGGTTTGAAAAAGATTTTGGTAAAAGCCCCCCCTCGGATGCTGACGGGGTTTTGCAGGATATTCATTGGAGTGGTGGACTCATTGGTTATTTTCCAACGTATACGCTTGGAAATATCTTTGCAGCCCAACTTATGCATGCTGCAACGGAATCAATTATTGGGCTACACGAGCAGATTCGTGAAGGTGATTTTGGTGAGTTGCTGGCTTGGTTACAAAAACATATCCACGCTGCTGGAAGGGTGTATGATCCGACAGATCTTATAGAAAGGGTGACAAACCAGCCTGTCTCCGAGCAATGGCTTGTAGAGAGCCTGATTCGTCGATATGGCCCGGCGTATGGGGTATCCTAAGTGGTGTATGGCAGCCTTGAGAGTATTGGCAGAGGAACCCCAAGCGATGGTACGATACAGGGACGGAAAACAGACGTCTTGACGGAGAGTCGATAAATGTCAGAAGAAAAAGATGATGATGAAAAAAAAGACCAAGTATCAGATGCATGGTCCGGCCTCGATGCTGAGGGAGGCGATGATGCTCCAGAAGACAAGCTAGATTTTCTCGATGCGTTATCAGAAGAACTTTCGGAGGATGCTGATCGCATTGAAGCTTTTGCTGACCTTTCCCCGAGTGATGCTGCTCAACAGATATCGTCTGAATTACAAGGTGACGAACACGCATCAGCCTCTCAGGCTGAACAAGGTGGTAGTAAGGATGATGAAACAACACATGCGTCAGATGACGATGTAGCTGACTGGTTGAGTGAGCAGGTAGCGGATGCAACTGATGGTGTTGCAGAACATGACTCTGTTGAACCTGCTGAAGAGACACCGAGCGTTATGAGTCAGGCTCACTCGCAAGTAGATTCAGAAGGCAAGGAGGTTCTTGATGGATCGAATGAGCATGATGGAGATCATGAAGGAGCTGTGTCATCCATTGAAGTTCAAGAACACAGCTTTGAAGGCGTAGGAGAAGCTGGAAGTAGCGAGTCGGATACGACGAATTCTTCAGAGCCTGTTGATGAAGCAGACGCTATTGCTGGGTGGTTGGATACATCAGCGAACGACTCGGCGGTTCATGAACAAGTGACGGACATTGATTTGGCTGATGGGAAGGAAGCTGGCTCATCGGGAGAGGGTTTTGGACAAGATGAAGATGGGTTTTCTGACGGCACGTTAGAAAATCTAAAGGTTGATTCTGAAGGCTCAGAGTCGGTAACTGCTCCAGAAAGTATGGATGACCTTAACGTCGCCTTTGATGGAGGGGGTGATTCTGCTTCGACCGTGTCACTTAGTGAAGCGGATGTTGCAACTGCTTTGGGGAAGGGCAACGCAAAGAGAAAATCCAAGGTTGGTGTGCTTGGTCCTGTCCTTGGTGGTGTGCTTTCAATCCCTGTCGTTTTTCTCATTCTTCTTGGAGTGCTATGGGGCACAGGCCGAGATCCAATACAAATGCGTTCTTGGCTCCCATCCATACTCTTACCTGCAATGAGTGATGAAAGAGAAGTTGTTGCGCATGAGGGACCATCATTAGATGATATTTCTGAACAGGGCTCACCTTCTTCGGGAGAAGAAGTGCCTGAAAATCCAGTAGAGAAGACATCATCAACAGATCAATCCTCTGATGAAAGTGCTGGTGACGGTGAATTGTTAGCTGCAGAACAGCCATCAGACAATCTTGAGAACGCTCATTCTCCTGAAGATTCATCGATGGACAACATTATCACAGGAAATGATTCTCCAAATTCCCCTGCTGGTGGTAGTGATGCTCCTTCCACGATCAATGGGGGGCCAGATTCTATCGCTATGATTAATGAGCCATCGCCAGTCTCGCTTGAGGATCCATTACTTGCAGTTCCTCCAGAGATGCCGTCACTCACTGTGCCGTCGCCAATAGAAGTTGCTGTGGTCAACCCAACCATTCCAATATCTGCACCGGAAATAGTTTCACCACAAGCCATATCTCCACCAGAACCACCAGCACTTGATTACTCATTACTGGAAGATGCTGTTGAAAGTGCCTTGCTGTCAATGGCTCAGGCCCGAGAGACCCTCGATGGAGATGAAGCCGATCATCGCCGGGCGCTTGTCTTTTGGTACAAGGATCTTGCGAGGGTCGGTGAAGAGTTCGCAATACTTGAAGCCCAGGCTTCTGATTCAGGACGCATTGTTGAGGATATCCCGGACTCAATCACCACTTTGTATGAGAGCCTTGGATCTGCTGATGTACTTGATGCTCCTCTGAAGCGACTCTGTCGTAACTGGGTGGACTACTCAAAACGTCCAGACGAAGGTGTTCTTCTGATTGG
Source organism: Pirellulales bacterium (assembly GCA_039831735.1). Taxonomy (GTDB): domain Bacteria; phylum Planctomycetota; class Planctomycetia; order Pirellulales; family UBA1268; genus CACORA01. The sequence goes on along the minus strand of JBDOMS010000092.1, from coordinate 2,247 downwards.
GATGCTTGATAACTCGCGAGAAGTTGGTCCCTTTTGGAACTCAATACTTTCTCTCGAAATGTTCGATGGGTCGATGAGGGAGGTATTAGTTATTTCCCGTCGTAAGCCTCGAGCAGCTATTGGGGAACGCGTGGCTGTGGCTGGGATCGTTTTTTCCGAAAACTCAGTGTGGGCTGCGGACTGTGGCCCTCTTCATGTTTCTGCAGGATCAGTACCACCGAGTCCTGAAGCTGATGAAAAGTCAACGGTTCAGTTTGAGGACCCTTTTGGGGAAAACCCATTTTAGATTGTTTGACTGAGAACTGTCTTCCAAGTGCCGTAGATATTGTCAATGGATGTCGTGAAGGACATTTCACGGCAGAAGAGATATTGGCTGTTCACGTGCAACGGCATCTGGCTACCCATGACTCCATTAATGCACTTGTTCAGACGCGGCACACAGAGGCTGCTTTAGAGGCTGAGGCAATCACTTCAGCACTTGCCGATCGCCAATCGGATTGGCCGTTGGCTGGCGTGCCGATGAGTGTGAAAGAATGCTTCCCGGTTCGAAATCTTCACACGACCCTTGGTGTTCCGGCGTTAAGAAATAATTGGGACACGTCAAATGCAAAGATTGTTCAGAGACTTCAGGAAACTGGAGCCCTCATTGTTGGAAAAGGAAATGTTCCACAGGCAATGTTTCTTCACGAAACCTGCAATCCTCTCTTTGGACGAACATTGCATCCGTCTGATGCTCAACGGAGTCCAGGAGGATCGAGTGGTGGTGATGCTGCGCTTGTAGCAGCAGGAGTTGTACCACTTGCTGTTGGCACGGATTTGGCTGGAAGTATCCGGCAGCCCGCCAATGCCTGTGGCCTTGTTGGGCTTGTGCCACGCGCAGAAACATTTGGAGATTGTGGAAGTCATAATACCATGCCAAATCTTCGCCTCGTCCAGGCTCGCACGGGGCTTCTTGGCGCTCGAGTGACTGATGTGCGATATGTGTTTGATGCAATTTTGGGAAGACATTCTTCAAGCAAAAGAAGCCCCGCAGGGCTTCGGATCGGATGGTTTGATACCTGTGGTCCAATCGAGTCGGTGCCTGCTGTACGGCGTGCCGTTCATGAAGCGGTCGCAATCGTCTCCAAGAAGGGTGCTTCCGTCAAAAAAATATCTTCTGACCTTTGGGAAGAAGCAGCATGGTTGCTTCTTGCCATCCTGTCGGCAGACGGTAGTCGCGATATCAAAGCATTGTTTGAGGGTGAAAAACCCATTCCGGAGGTCCGTCATCTTTTGAGGATTGCTGGCATCCCTCGGTATCTTCGATTTCTGCTGGCATGGATGGCAGATCTATTTGGTCATCGCATTGAGTCTATCGCCTTGCGGGCAACTGGCCCCCGTTGTGAGAGTGATCGTGAGGCATTGGAAGAGAAACAGAAGATAATCATCAAGCAGTTCACTGATCTTTCCGAGTCTTTTGATGCTATTCTATGCCCTGTATCCTCCCTTCCTGCAATGCGTCATGGTTTAGCAGGACGTCTTGTTGTGGCCGCTATTCCATGCCTTGCTGCCAACTTATGCGATCTTCCTGCTGGGGCGGTTCCTGTTACGAAGGTTCGGGCTTATGAAGAAGACTATCATCACGACAATCGTGATCCAGTCATGCGGCATGTCGCTTATAACCAAGTTGGTAGCAGCGGACTTCCTGTTGGTGTGCAGGTAGTCAGTCTGAAAAGAGACAAGTGTGAGGGTGAGGACCTAGTCCTCGACATCATGCGGTGCATCGAAGCATCTGTGACTGGCTCATGAAGCTCTTTTCGCGATTATTTGGGCAGTGTTAGCCAGCCCGTGCTTGGACACCCTTGTCTGATTGTTTTTCAGGCATGCGGAGGCGAAGTGTTGTCGCAGGAGGAGATCGTCGTTCTTGACAGAATCCTCGCGTACCAGATGCTAAAAACTGCCGTAAGAGTTCGACTGGCCCACTCTTAAATTCTTGCTCTAAAGCAGCGAGCACGCCTTTCCACGTCAGTCCACGACGATAGACCGTGCGATATGCAGATTTCAGTTCAGCAATGGCGTCATTGTCGTGATGGATGCTTCTTTTTAAGCCAACGATATTCAGTCCTACAACGCACCCTGACTGACCGTCGATAAGCATGAAGGGAGGTACATCTTGAACCACTCTGGCATGACCGCCCACCATTGCCAAGCGACCGATGCGGCAGAACTGATGAATGGCAACGGCGCCAGAAATAAAGGCCTGATCTT
>JBDOMS010000480.1:0-5394 GCA_039831735.1 Pirellulales bacterium | reverse complement strand
TACATATTGAATATGTATTGCTAGGCCAGGTGAATGACTCACTGACTCACGCATCATCTCTTGTCCGCTTGCTTGCTGGTCGAGCAGCACTTGTCAATGTGATCCCATACAATGTCGTTGATGGATTACCATGGAAAGAACCCACCGAAAAAGCCTGTGAGCAATTTCTGAAAACCCTACACAATGCCAATATCAACGTGCAAGTAAGGCGACGTAAAGGATCCCGCATTAATGCAGCATGCGGCCAACTCCGTCGACTACAAAACCACGTGGACACGAACTTGCGATAAGGCACGAACATGGACTGATCGTGCAATACTTAACATTTAGAACCATCCAATTAAGAGCACGATGGCAAGAATAAGTCCGAGAACTCCCCCAATCCACACCGCCCAGTGAATAGTAGCAAGGGTAATCGCTTCATCATCTTCATGATGAGTCGCGGCAAATACAAAACTTGCGAGAGCAAGAAGGGGAAGCCCAAAAAACACACCAGGAACAACATCAACAAGAGTTGCCAAGTGTGAGATGAATGCAAAGCAATAAAAAACACCATTCACCATGTCATGAACTCCATTTCTCTATGTAAGAATAATGATTCGCTTCCAGCTCTAAAATTTTTTTATGTTACGCCGCAACTGATGATGCTCTTTTCTCAGACTTGAGCTTTTTTTGTTCTTTTGCCGAAATTCCCATTGGGCCTGCAAAGGCATCGAATACAACCAGCACGTTGAACATTCCGGCAAGCATCGTGTAAAGCGTTCCGATGTCAAAAGCCCGACCAAGCTGAAACTGCCAGATAGCGAGTTCATCACCCCGAAACTGCTTGAGCGGTTGACGGTCAAAAAAATCTTCCTCCACGATCGCAGCTTCTTCGGTTACCAGTCGACGTGCGTACTCATCTGAAACATACTGACGAGTGCGCACAGGGGGCGAAAACCATTGGCTGCATGCCAGAGGCTGACGCGCAACTCCGTTGAGGAGCCGAGATTGAATAAAGGCTGGAATAGCAGCCACTCCAATTCCAGCTTGGCCAATAAATGCAAAACGCTTGTCAGTTGGCCCCCATTCGTAGTACACGACACGCCCACCACCGATCCACCATCCGAAAAGAAACGTACCCAAAATAGTGATGAGAAAAAGCCGGCCCTTGAACACTCGATTCTGATACAGATGACCAAGCCCAGGAATTAACCATCCGAGCAGGGCGGCGAGTAAAGGGTTCTTAAGGTCAATCGCTGAACCGTCATCAGGTGACACAGCCACAACGCGTGAGGCAGTGACGGGAGTTGTTTGATGTGAAACAGACGGAGCCACGAGATTATATACCACGGGTCAAAACGGTTCGTCGTAGTGTAAAGCATTCAGACCCAAACAACCATGAGCCATAGGTTCTTGGAGGGCTTTACAGGAGAGAGAGACCGCAAACCTTACGTGACTGCTACGGCCTACCGTCAATTTGTGAAGTTTTTATTCCCAGAGTTTTCTTACAGACCGCACCTGAGGATGCTTTGGTGGCGGAGGAGTATTGCTCGAAATGTCATACTCTGGCGGCCTTTGGTCAGCCATTATTGGAGTTAATTCTCTCCAAACTCCCTCGACCATTGTTGAATCCACCTGCTCATGTTGCTCACTTGTTGCCACAACAGTACATAGATGTGCTAATTGACAAATTTGTCTTGGAACACCTTTAGCAAAACGACTTATTGTACCAATGGCTTCATTTGAAAACAGCTCGGGGCGCCCTCCAACCCGCTGAATAGCGAATGTAATAAACCTAGCAACATCAGCTTCTTCCCATGGGACCAACTCTATTTTTACTGTGGTACGGTGTTGAAAGGTATCAGGAATGCGTGATATGCCTTCGGGTGCTGCCAAAGCTACAACCATCGTCTGAGCAAAAAGTGGCTCTGCTGCTGAGACAATTCTTGCGATACCCTGCAGGCAATCCTCCGGAGCCTGATCAAAATCATCAAGTATGATGACGCTGGGACGTTCCATCAGCGTATTTTCCCGAAAGTGATTTTCGAGTTTTTGCCATGAACGAATTGGTTCTGCTCGAGATGCCGCATCAAGTGGCATACGAGACAAGAGAAGATCTAACCAATCCCCTTGTTGGATTCCACGTAGTGAAAGAAGTGTTGTTTCGGCACCACATCCGGCCAAGCGTCGCTTCACGACCGCAGCAAGATGACTCTTTCCAATTCCATGATCACCTGCCACCAAGCCACAACGCTGCTTGTGCTCAAGCAGCCACTCCAGGCGCGCGAGTGCCTCCTCTTGGGGCACACCTTCATAAAACGTTGTCGGTTCCAGTGAACCAGCAAATGGGGGTGCATCAAATTGCCATTTTTCTCGTACCATAGTGGAGAGTGTAAAGAGCCTTTCTTTCCACGTCACGACGAATTGTTTCGGGGTTTTCTGCATAATGAGTGACCGTTTTTTCCTTCATCATCCACCAGAAAACAATAAAGCGGTTCTCAATCAAGATGAATCGCATCACTGTCGCCATGTGCTTCGATCAAAGGTCGGTGATGTCATTCATGTTTTTGATGGTCTCGGCACGGAATGGATGGCTCGAATTACATCCATTACTCGAAGTGCCGTCTCTGTCGAGTTTGTCAAACAACTCTCATCACAAGAAAATCTGACTCATGTACCCCTTACAGTCGCCGTTGCCCTTCCAAAGGGTGAACGACAAAAGTGGCTCATTGAAAAACTGACTGAATTAGGAACCGATCAGATGGTGCCACTTATTACATCCCGAGGAGTCGCAGAAGCGACAGAGTCGGCACGAACAAGGCTTGAGCGCGTTGTGATCGAAGCATGCAAACAATGCGGCAGAAATACACTTATGGCCATTCGTGCACCAGCGAGCCTTGAGACACTCTCAGAATTGTTTCCTTCTCAAAAAAAACTACTTGCACATCCAGACGGACACCCCCTCCACTCACACAGTAGTTTCAATGAACAAGCCTGTCTTGTCGCGATTGGGCCAGAGGGAGGTTTCACTGAAGGAGAGCTTGCTGCTGCAGACGAATTGGGCTTTTGCAAGGTATCTTTAGGACCAAATATCCTTCGGATAGAGACAGCGGCCGTGGCAGTCGCATCATGGGCGAGTCAGATCACACATGGCACCTAACCATTAGTAGTACATCACGATACTGATGAAAATACTTCTAATTGGGCACTTGTTCCAATTCCCCTCTCATGAGCACGACACGACAGGATCGAGAGTGCATCTCGACCTACCTCACCTAACTCAAGCGTCCATTCATTGACGTACAGATCCACGTGTTTCATAAGTACATCATCATCGAATTCTTGAGCATACTTTCGCATTGTCGGCAGAGCAGATGAACGTTCTGCCTGGGCATACAAAAGTGAATCCCGTATGACTTGATGGACTGTCACAATCACATCATCTGGCAAAGAACGACTGGCAAGAAGGCCGCCTAGCGGTAGTGGGCTTCCAGTTTCCTTTTCCCATCTTTCTCCAAGGTCCTCGACCAAAAAAAGATTATGGTTTTGCCAGGTAAATCGACCTTCATGGATACATACACCAAAGTCAGCAGAGCCACGGACAAGCCTTGGCACAATATCTGAAAAAACTACTTCCTCAACACGTGTCGTATCATGGTAATACAACTCATAGAGTAACGATGCCGTGGTGTCCTCGCCTGGAGTGAGCGTGAGTTGGCCAGATACACATGGTTTCTGCTCAGGCTGTCCTGCCAATAGCAATGGACCCACACCGAAACCTAATGCCGAACCAGTTGGCAAAACCACATACTCCTGAGCCAATTGCAAGGCTGCGTAAAAACTTGCCTTTGCGACATCAAATACACCTTTTTTTAATTGCTCATTGAGTTCCTGTATATCAAGAAGCTCTACAACAAACTCAAGGCCTCTCCAATCGACTTTCTTCGTGAGGAGTCCATGAAAGGCAAACGTATCATTTGGACAGGTCGAGATACCAAGTCGGATACTCCTTGTCACAACTCCTCCCTAAGACTTTTTAGAGTAAGGATTGATGCTGCTTTGAGTGCTTCTTCAATACACCATTGAGAATGATCACGTTGACCAGCTTGATTTGAAATTCCCCGAATAATCTGCCATGGCACCCCTGCCATTTCACACGCAAGTGCAACACCAAAACCCTCCATGTCCTCTGCACTTGCATCAGGATACCTCTGCTGACGCTCCGCAACATCATGATTATTTTTAGATGCCGCGCACACTGTGAGAAGCGTCTTGGATGTAGCATCTCGAATATCTCCAATTCGATCAGCGATTGTTGGGCAATCTGGAGGATGGTTTCCAGCCCACTGTAACCAACCCAATGATGCAGCTCCTTCAAAATTCGCTCCAGTACCGACTCCGATACCATAACAGATGACTTGACGAAAGCAGTATGCCTTTGCCATCTCAAGTTTGTCTCCAAGTGAACCCGCAATACCGACAAGTGTGACTGCAGACGGCTTTCGGACACATACCAATTGAGCCGCTCGCGCCGCAGCAGCTATGGCACCGAAACCACACAGTTCTATACTCACGTCCACATGACGCGGCGAGGTCATAAATTTCCTGACACCACTGATTTCTCTCTGTGTCGGAACAAGAATCATATGTGTTCGAGTTGACATTGTATACCTGCGCGGGACATATCTTTCTTCTGCGTTTCTGTTTTTATCCTAAAACATTCTCGTATTCTCTATTCGTATTCATAAGTCTTCCAAAAACTACTACTTCTCACAATGCACGATGTCATAACCATCTTTCCGCCATTTCGAATACGAAACGCATAAGCCAAGCTCATATAAAATTATAGTGTGCATGACGTCATGGATCTGCCATGCAGCAAGAGCCTTCTACTCATGGTTGATGGAAACGCAGCGTAATAGTGTTTCACTACTTGCCGACTAACTCCCTGCCATTTTTACTGTGCAAAGCTTGATGAGTATTCGTATCCATGCTATCGCTCAACGCACGCACGGATCCATCACCCATCACAACATTTGCAACACCTGGATGAAAACTTCTTGTTGCAAAATATCCTGTCCAGTGCATGACAACATCTGGGATACGACTATTGGGTGGCAGATAGCCATTCGTCATGCTATTGATAGCCCCCGTGAAGGCCCAAGAAATACCTCTTCCTCGAAGGGCGGGACTTTCTCCCCCCCTCCAATTCACGAGTGTTGGCACAACTTTTGAAAGATTTGGGTTGGCAATCATTCCATCCGAATTGGTGTAGTCAGACCATGCTCCTCCACCAGTCATTCCCGGATTAGAACGTGACCCAACCCCGGAGGAGCCATTCACTGTTGCCGTATACGGAAAACTTGGAAGTTGACCTGCAGACAATGAGTAATCTGGGCCAATACTCCGGAC
>JBDOMS010000413.1:0-5404 GCA_039831735.1 Pirellulales bacterium | reverse complement strand
CGGGCATGCGAACATCTTGTGTCTCTGTTGCCATACTCGTCATACCAAAGCGAAGCGCATCGGCACCAAGAGCCTCTATAACATCAAGGGGATCCACTCCGTTTCCCTTGCTCTTGCTCATTGTTTCACCGTATCGATCCAGAATTTTTGGATGAATGGCTACATCATGAAAGGGAATTTCATCCATGTCGAAAATTCCCATAATCACCATTCGTGCCACCCAAAGCGTAATAATATCACGGCTGGTGACGAGTGTTGTCGTCGGATAGAAGCAGGAAAGCTCTGGAGTTGAATCGGGCCACCCCAAGGTTGAATGTGGCCACAGCGCAGATGAAAACCATGTATCTAATACATCAGGATCTCGAACAAGTTGTTGACCAGCGATGGATTCACAACCTAAATCTTCATCTGACGAACAGACATACCATCCATCAGCATTGTCGCAACTCCACGAAACGGTACTACGACCATCAAACGCGCGAGAAAGGTCCTGTTCTTCAACGCTCTTAATGTGCCAGATTGGAATACGATGCCCCCACCACAACTGTCGGCTTACTGGCCAATCACGTTTTTCACCAAGCCAATCGAGGTAACTCTTTGAATATCGTTCCGGCACAATACGAACTGCCCCTTGTGTGACTGCATCGAGAGCAGGCTGTGCAATTTCATCCATACGGATAAACCACTGGTCAGCAAGGTAGGGCTCTATCGGGGTTTTGGATCGGTCAGAGTGTGCAAGATCAATCACACGATCTTCGATGTGTTCAAGATGCCCACCCGATTCAAGATCCTTCACTACGCGCGTGCGTGCTTCCTTTATGGAGAGTCCTTGATATTGTTCTGCCTGGGCATTGAGCGTCCCATCCGGGTTGAGAATATTAATCATTGGAAGGCCCTGCCTCAGCCCAACCTCATAATCATTAGAATCATGTGCCGGAGTAATTTTCACACAGCCACTTCCCATTTCTGGCTTTGCCCATTCATCAGCCACCAACGGAATTTCACGCTCTAACAAAGGGAGTTTTACATGCCGCCCAGAACGTGCCATCTCTGAGAGTTTTTGGAGTTGTGGAAGCAGATCGTGACGACGCTCTCGCAATGCTTCAAGCTCCTTATCAATCTCTTCAATCTCTTTTGCTCCGGCACCCGATTTTCTTTCATTGAGAGTCTTCTCCGCTTCATCAAGGGCATGGGCAGGGTCTGGATGTACGGCAACAGCCGTATCTCCAAGAAGTGTCTCTGGTCGGGTTGTTGCGACTACAATAGCCGCAGGCTCATCCGGCTTTGGTGACACAACGTCATACCGAATATGCCAAAAGTTGCCCTTCACTTGTTCGTGAAAAACTTCATCATCACTGACAGCTGTTTGAAGGAACGTATCCCAATTCACCAGTCTTTTGCCACGCCTGACAAGACCTTTCTTGAACAACCTGAAAAAAGCTTCACGAACTGCTTTCGCGCACTTTGCATCGAGTGTGAAGCGAGTTCGATCCCAGTCACAGCTTGCACCAAGATCTCGGAGCTGGCCTAGGATTCGTTTTTCGTACTGTTCCTTCCATGACCAAATCCGTTCGACAAGTTTCTCACGCCCGAGATCATGCCGAGAGGTTTTTTCCTCTTCAAGAAGTCGCCTCTCCACTACAGCTTGTGTCGCAATCCCAGCATGATCGGTACCAGGCATCCAAAGTGTAAGGAACCCCTGCATTCGCCGTGTTCGCACGAGGATATCCTGCAGAGTGTTGTTCAGTGCATGCCCGAGATGAAGTGCACCAGTGACGTTTGGTGGAGGAATGACAATTGAAAAAACAGGACGAACAGTTGTTTCATCGGATGAAGGCGGCTCCGCGTGCCAGTACCGACCAGCATCCCACAGCGCGAGGCATCGGGATTGTGCTTTGGTGTGGTCATATTGCTTTGGTAATTCATGCATGATTATTTCTCGAGAATAGAAGAATCATGACAAAAACAATGCTCATTCGCTACTGGCCTCATACCTACACGAATGAAAATGGAATGTATTGTCAAGAACATGCTACGCATGTGTTCCAAGATAGTAGTGAAATGAATCTGCAAGCGCTAACCAGCTTGCCTCAATGACATTTTCACTTACGCCGACAGTACCCCATACAGTATCACCATCGGTACTTTCAATCGAGACCCGAACCTTTGCAGCTGTTCCTTCTTGGGCATTGATAACTCGCACTTTATAATCGAGCAAATGCATTCGTGATAGTGATGGGAACACCGGATCAAGCGCTTTTCTTAGGGCAGCATCGATTGCATTGACAGGCCCATCTCCCTCGGCGACCTCATGACGAATATCAGCCTTTTCATCACTTCCCACGATCAACTTGACCGTAGCCAAGGTTCGGATATCTCCATTCCCACGACTTTCAACATCCACATTGTAGCTCTCACGAGTAAATAAAGCTTGATAGGTGCCAGCGATGCGATCAACCAAAAGATCAAACGATGCCCCCGCTGCCTCAAACTGCCACCCTTGATTCTCTAAACGACACACCTCCTCTAATACTTTATCTAACAGGGCACGATCATGTTTCACATCAGGCCTGTTCACTTTTTCAGCGATGTTCGAACGGCCTGATAACTCGCTCACCAACACGCGTCTTGAGTTGCCGACAGCTTCTGGGGCAATATGCTCATACGATTCAGCTGCCTTGCTGACCGCATGAACATGCATCCCACCCTTGTGCGCAAATGCACTCGATCCCACAAACGGTTGTCCGGCACGGTAGCTCATGTTGGCTGTCTCGTACACAAAGCGTGAGAGTTCTGTAAGGTGCGTCGTGCCCGTGCCACCCAATACATCATATCCATGTTTCTTGATCGCAAGATTCGCAATGACTGAGATCAAATCAGCATTTCCACAACGCTCCCCAAGGCCATTTACGGTACCCTGAACCTGACTCACTCCGGCAGACACAGCTGCCAGAGAATTGGCAATAGCGAGGTCACAATCATTGTGGCAATGAATACCTAAACCAGCCTCTGCGCCCATTTCTTCAAGAACCTTTTTGGCGAATGATGTCATTTGGGCCACTTCATCGGGTAACGCTCCGCCATTCGTATCGCATAGTATGATTCGTGTTGCACCCGCAGCGACAGCAGCCTGCAGCGTCTTCTTTGCGTATGCAGCATCAAGCTTCCAACCATCAAAGAAGTGTTCTGCATCATAAAACACTTCTCTATTCGATTGGGTCAGAAATGCAACGGTATCGTCGATCATGGCAAGATTCTCTTCCAAAGACACACCGAGAACTTCTTTGACATGAAACGCTGATGTTTTTCCAACGATTGTGACGACACGAGTGTCAGCGTCAATCAATGCTCGCATCCCAGGATCGTCTGATGCCTTGATTCCACGACGACGTGTCATACCAAAGGCACATACCTGAGAATGATTTAACTTCATCTTCTTCACGCGTTCAAAGTATTGAGCATCCTTCGGATTTGAAAGTGGATATCCACCTTCAACATAGTCAATACCTGCTTCATCAAGCCGACGGGTCATAGCGAGTTTGTCTTCAAGCGAGAAGTTGACTCCCTCTCCTTGACTACCGTCCCGTAACGTTGTGTCGTAGATTTCAATCGTCTTCATACGTGTAGCGTAATCTGAAAAACAAAAGAAAAAACCAGACAGTCATTTTTTGGCTGGCATACGACCATGAAGCACCCTTTACGCTCCAGAGGCTCAGTTGCAATTGAATTGAAGAATTCGCGATTACACAAGAGACTTTGAGTCGTCCTCGTACTCTTCGTCTTCGTACTCTTCGTCTTCGTACTCTTCGTCCTCGTACTCTTCGTCCTCGCGTGCTTCGTCCTCGTGCTCCACAACCGTGTTGGAATCCTCTTCGTACTCGTGTGGATCAGCCAGTAAAGTCTCATCGTCTTCAGCTTTTGCTGATTCGGTGTGATCGGTTGTATCTCCAGCCTCATCTGCATGCGGTTGGATTTTCAACCTTCGCGGTGCTGGATCCGGGGGAGTGGGCTGCGTGCCATTCCTGGCAGCCCATTCCTCCATTGTCATAAGAACTTCACGGGCCTGTGAGCCAGCGTACGCACCAACAATGCCATCTTCAGCCATGTAGTCAATGAGACGCGCGCCTCTTCCGTACCCGACACCCAGTGATCGTTGGAGGAGAGAGACACTTCCCCGACCCTCTCGGATGATAACTTCCACTGCCGCCTCATACAGTTCGTCTCTGTCTTTATTGACCCCACCACCCTTGGCATTTTCTCCGGAAGATGCTGGCTGAAGATTTACTAACTCGGCGGCATATTGAGGTTCTGATGTTCCCACGGCTCCCATGACACGACTAATCTCATCATCACTTACAAATGTACCCTGCCCACGAAGAATAAGACTCGTTCCAGGAGACAAGAACAGCATATCGCCATTTCCAAGCAATCGTTCTGCACCACACTCATCAAGGACAACTCGACTATCTGTTCTACTTGCAACCTGAAATGCAATTCTTGCAGGCAAATTACTCTTAATGAGCCCAGTGATCACATCAACGGTTGGCTTTTGCGTCGCAAGAATGAGATGAATACCAACAGCTCGACTTTTCTGAGCCAACCGAATGATATGTTGTTCGATTTCTTTACCAGCTGTCATCATCATGTCAGCAATCTCATCAGCGATCATGACAATGTACGGCATCGTGGAAGGAATCTTTTCTGCTTCTTCATCTGTCTCTGGCTTCACTCGATCAAGAATTGTATCCCGCCCAAGACTGTTGTACTGGGAAAGATGACGAACCCCAGCCTTTGCAAGCAGCGCATAACGTTCTTCCATTTTTTCAACAGCCCACGCAAGGATTGCCTCAGCCTTTTTCATGTCGGTCACTACCGGATGCATGAGGTGGGGAAGCGACTTATAGGGAGTGAGTTCAACCATCTTGGGGTCGATCATAAGCATTCGCACTTCATCTGGCCGCCGAGTCATCAGCATCGAGGTGATAATCGAGTTTAGACAGACTGATTTTCCAGTCCCGGTCCGTCCGGCAATCAAAAGATGCGGAAGGGCTGCCATGTCAACAACCATCGGATTACCAGCAACATCTTTCCCAAGATAAATAGGGATTTTCATGGTCCGGCTTTTCGATTGTGTTTCTTCAATCACTTCACGAATTCGAACCATTTGTCGCGAGGTATTTGGAACTTCTATTCCCACAGAGTTTTTACCTGGTATAGGCGCGACGATACGAACACTCGGCACCCTCAATGCAATCGCAAGGTCATCACCAAGATTCGTGATTTTCGCGAGCCTGAGACCCGCTTCTAGCTCAATCTCGTACTGAGAAATCACAGGGCCTGTTTCAATTTCAACGACGCGCACCTTAAATCCAAACTCAGCAAATGTCTTTTCAAGAATCCGAGC
>JBDOMS010000566.1:0-5419 GCA_039831735.1 Pirellulales bacterium | reverse complement strand
TTATGCAGATGAATGAGCCAGTTCGAGGTGATCAATAAGGGCAGAGATGTATGCGTCCACTGGCTTGTGTTCGGGGCGAAAAGGCTGAGCGGCTTCTCCACCTTCGCTGAATGCAACAAGTTGACCATCTCCAGCGCCCACGTCGTCCAAGGCCAATACTGGTTCACGGGTAGTGTCTTGTGATCGTAATTGCTGGTGAGACAGTGGAACGACAAGTTTCAGCACACACCCTCGCATTGTCTGATGGGGTTCGACAAGTGTTACCGTACCGACTGTTTTGCCAATTCTCATGGGAGGGTTACCAAGGAGTACTGAAGATATAGAGGTTAAGCTTTCACATCAGATTACGTTGTTGCGTTATGAACGAGATGCCAAATGAATTCATGGGGGAGAGGACTGCGTACAAGAACACGGAGTCGTTGGTACGTCGGCAAGTTCCTGGGGGCATGTGCGGAATGTTGCAGAAGCAAATTCATTGCATATCCGACGGAGGGTTCCACGCGGGAATATCTTTGGATTCAGAACAATGATATTCGCGGCGCATTCCTCGATCGCGGACTGTACGCTACGTGGGTCATGACCAGTAACAGCTCGTACTCCTGTAGTGCGATTCAGCAGTACAACTGCTGCATTCGGCCGACCACATAACAATATTCCACGGGCACCGCTTCGAGCGGTCTGCGTAGAAAGAGTCAAGCTCACATCTCTCAGGCCCGATGTTGGAAGCTGCTGTGCATAGGGAAGATCATGAATAATTGAGGCATAGTGTTGAGTCGAGTAGTCCTTGCAATCTGCTTGCCCAACAACAAGCGGTGGTGATTGCGATTCGTTCTGTTGAGCTTTGGCTGCACGAACAAGTTGAATACCCTGGTCCTGAGCATATTCCCACGCAGATGGTGTTACCACCGCTTTGGCTTCGATCTGGACAGACTTGGATTCCTTTGGAAGGCGTGCAATCGTGGCAAGTGTAATGACACGATCATCAATCGACATGCGTGTCGATTGGTTGTTTTGTTCCAGAGATTCTGACGTATTGTTGTCGTGGATTCCGGATACTTGTTGTGACTGAATCCGTGCGACCACTTCGGTAACAAGCTGACGAATGAGTTCAGGGTTTGGAGTCGTGTGATGGTTCATGAACAATTAAGTAGGGTTTGGTGAGTCACTGATCTGCTATATGCGTTTGATCAGTTTGATGCTGTGGTGTGCGTACATCATCGACAATGGCAATGATGCTCCAACGGGCTGGTGTGGCTTCGGTCTTGAGTGATTCGCGAAGCAGACGCCCATCGCTGGTTATCATGACAAGATCACCAAAGCCAGCACTGACAGTGTCAATTGCAAGTTGAGGATCCCCGTCAGCGGAGCGTTGATCAGCGAGGAGGGGTTGGACGACATGAAGACATGATCCAGAAAGTGATGCATGTTTTACCGTCGCAATGGCGGTACCGATAATTTTTGCGAGTTGCATAGTGTGGTTCGACCGTTTGAACGTGTTACTCCTGTTTCGCACTTCCAAGTATGCGAAGATCGTCAACAAGTGTGCAGCGACGTTGTCTTGTAAATGTGAGGGGAGTGGTGACGCCTTCCCCGGTAGGTGTCGCGATTGAAAATGACAAATACCCCTCTCCTCCAAGTCCAAGGCCAGCCACGCTGGGACCATTTTTTATGAAGAGCGTCGTGTCAAGAAGTCTCCCCATAGAGGTCATTGTCCGAACATTATTTGAGTGGATGACAGCCGTATGTCGAAACCCATGCTCACTTTCGTGTGCGAGGTGAATTGCTTCATCAGCATCCTTACATCGTACGAAAGGAAGGAAAGGCATCATCTGCTCTGTTGGGACGAACGGGTTATCAATATCGGTCTCGCCAAAGACGAGTTCGAGTCCGTCGTAGCCTGATGCTCCTGCAGCCTGTGCAAGCAACGAAGCATCTTGTCCAAGCAGCTCCTTGCACGGAACCCAATGTCGATGTGATCCTTCACCACTCATGACAATGGCTTTCTGAGTAAGGGAATCGACTTGATGTGCATTCAGTTGTAAGGCCCCGGCACGCTCCATCGCGGCCATCATTTGATCGAATACCTGTTCAACAACGAAAACCTGCTTTTCACCAATGCATAGAAGATTATTGTCATACGAAGCACCCTGAATAATTGACCGTGCCGCGTTCTCAAGGTCAGCGGTGTCATCCACAACAACGGGTGGATTCCCGGGGCCTGCAACAATGGCGCGTTTTGGTGATTGGAGAGCAGCTTTTGCGACAGCAGGGCCTCCTGTCACACATATGAGCTTAATGCCACGGTGATTGAATAAGGCTCCGGCCGATTCAAGTGTCGGTTCGGCAATGATTGTGATGAGGTTATCGACGCCAATATCCCGATGGATTGCCTTATTGAATCGCCGTACACCTTCTACAGCAATCTTCCGACCACTTGGATGGGGATTCACTACAACGGTGTTCCCGCTGGCAATCATGTTGATGGCGTTGCAGGCAATAGTTGGAAGAGAGTGCGTAACAGGGGTGATTGCTGCAATCGGTCCAAACGGTGCATGCTCAATAACGGCAAGGCCTGTGTCTCCGCTAAATACCTCGCTGCCCATGAACTCAACGCCTGGAACTTTTTCACCAAGTACCTTCAGCTTTTCTATTTTATGGTCGAGTCGTCCAATTTTTGTTTCAGTAAACTCCATATGACCAAGTTCTTCTGCATCGTCGATTGCAATACGGCGAATGTGTGCAATCGCTTTTTTTCGACCTTCAATCCCAAGTGTTTCAAGCTTTTCAAATGCTTCTTGGGCAGCGACCACAGCGTCATCAACGGAAGCAAAAATCCCATTGGAACCAGAAAGTGAGTGCCCGTTAGAATGATTGTCACGCGTGGCATGGGGAGTAGTTGCTTGGGAGGATTGAATCTCCGAAATGACCTGGCGAACAATGGATGCGATATCAGGAGTAGCAGTAGTCATGTTTTATTTCCTGTTGAAAACTTGTGTACCTTCGATTTGAACAGTGTCGACGAGTCCAATGATGACTGCATCAATAGGAAGAGATTTTGTTTCGGGGGTAAGCCGTGCGCTTGAGCCTTGTGTAATAAGGACAAATTGCTCCTCGCCCGCGCCGAGGGTATCCACAGCAATAAACGTCCGTCCCGTGGGCACAAGATGCGATCGTGTCTTTTCATCTACACGATAGGGTTCAACAACAAGCATTTTGTGACCAGTCATTGATCCTGTTTTCTGTGTGGCGACAACTGAGCCAGTAACTTTTGCAATGAACATGGCAGCGCCTCCTTTTCTATGTTGATGTGCCAGTAAGACAATCGCGTGTAAGACGGGCCACAATGAGCTCCTCATTTGTCGGAATGACCCACACCCGAACCCGGCTTTCATTACCAGTGATTTCATGCTCTCGCTCTGAAGGGAAACCATTTGCCTGGTGGTCAACAGCGATACCAAGGTCTTCAAGTCCAGCAGCTACTGCACTTCGTATCATGGGTGAGTTCTCGCCAATACCACCAGCGAATGCGATCGCGTCTAATCCACCTAATTCAACCATGCCAGCTCCAAGCCAGTGTCGAATCGCAGCTACATACACGTCGATCGCTGTCTGGGCACGTTCGTTACCGGATGCAGCAGCCGTTTCAAGATCTCGCATGTCACCGGTTGTGCCAGACATGCCTGCCAAGCCTGCCTGAGTAGAAAGTTCAGAAAGGAGCGATTCAAAACTTTTTCCCGTCTGTTTCGAGACATGAAGGAGAGCGTAGGGATCGAAGTCTCCAGCGCGATTGTTCTGAGGAAGACCGGATTGTGGGCTCATGCCCATCGACGTTCCCATGCTCTTCCCATCAAGAACCCAACAGACGCTGCTTGATCCCCCCAGATGGCAAGAAATAAGTCTGAGGGGTTGCGTCTCTTGCATCAAATCCGCGATGCGCGTTGAAATAAATCGATGGCTTGCTCCATGGAAGCCCCATCGCCGTACTAAATGAAGATCAACCCAACTCTGGGGAACGGCATATAACGCGTTGCGATCAGGAATCGTGGCATGAAATCCGGTTTCAAATGCTGCGATTAACGGCACGTTTGGTAATTGCGTGCCCAAAAGCCGCATTGCATTCACATAGGGTGGATTATGTGCCGGTGCGACATCTGCCATCTCATCCATTGCAGTAAGGACATCAGCATCAACCGGAACGACTCCAGTCATGCGGCCACCATGTACGGCCTTAAAGCCAATTGCTGCAACCTCCTCAACATTCCTAAGTGGCCCTCCATCAGATGTGAGTTGCTCCAGAGCCGCATGGAGTGCCACAGCATGATCCGAAACTGCCATGGTCAATTCAAGTTTCGAAGAACCGATGGATGCATAGACACGACTTTCAGCCGCACCAATGCGTTCAACCCCTCCACTCGCAAGTTCTTTCTCCGCACCGATAGAACCGGGCGTTTCAGATAGATCAAAGAGTCGGTACTTGAAACTGGTTGACCCGAGATTAGCAATAAGAATCTTCATTTGAGTATTCCTCTCATTCACACATTGCATTCCTTACAGACATACAAGGGATGAATCAGACGTGTTCAGATCTATGAGAAGAATGCACCAACCAATGTGTCAGCTGGACGAGGAATCACATGACTGGCAACAAGTTCTCCAACTTGCTGCGCTGCATTTGCTCCAGCTTCCACAGCAGCACGAACACTACCAACGTCACCTTGGACGACCGTTGCCACCAAAGCATTTCCAATCGCTACCTTCTTGAGTACTTTCACGTTAGCCGCTTTGGCCATCGCATCAGTGGCCTCGATGAGACCAACAAGTCCTCGAGTTTCTAATAATCCAATCGCCGTATTCATTTTCATATCCCTCAAAAAAAAGTAATTCAATGTGGTACCTGACCGATCAGGTGCCGCTTATGGCAAAACAACCTCAACGTCCTCGTGTGGACGTGCGATTACTTGCACACTTACAACATCACCAATCCTTCCAGCCGCCGCCGCGCCTGCATCGGTCGCGGCCTTCACCGCAGCGACATCACCTGAAACGAATGCTGAGACAAGTCCGCTGCCTATTTTATCCCAACCCATGAAGGTCACGTTTGCCGCCTTCATCATTGCGTCAACCGCTTCAACAAGCGTGACAAAACCTTTTACCTCGATCATGCCGAGGGCTTCGACGTTTTGTGTCATTTGTTGTGTTGCTCCTATTCTTTTTTCAATCCACTCAATCGTTCGACGAGACAATCGTCTCGATGACCGCGCTAACACGGTGTCAGCTCAACGGTCGGTGCTTCGTGTGTGCAGGGCTATGTCGTTACTGCTTCATAAGTTCGACACTCTCCGCGTGGTCAAGATCTGCTGCATTGCCTTCATCTGTATCGATGTGTACTTCGAGTTTGCTGGTCGAATCTGCCCGAACA
>JBDOMS010000260.1:0-5424 GCA_039831735.1 Pirellulales bacterium | reverse complement strand
TGGCTAAACCAGTCGTAACGAAGCTCTGGCCGTATGACAAGATTATCCCCAACAAGATAATTAAGCCCCCATGTCATCGCCCAGAAGTTTCCAGCAAAGCCTCCAAGTTCAGGCGAACCATCACGTAGACCATACTGCACGCGAGTTCCGTTGTTATCACGAAACCACTCAAAACGCAGGCCACCAATAAGAACGTCCGTAAAGTTGTAAAACAGGTATTGATTCACTCCATACCAGTATGCAGAGTCCGGTTGCTGACCCTGTGTTTCGTAAAAAAAGGGCTCATCACCACCAGCATATGCCTGATAACCAAAGTCACTCTGGTAGACGTAGGTGAGTCTGTCTGTGAATTCATTGGAGTACACGATACTGGTTATAGATAGATTTCCAACAAAAGCCTGATTTGAGACAACGATGCTCTCCGCAGCCAGTTGGTTTCCACTCGAATTTGCAATGGTGAGGGCCTGTGAACCATCTGAACTCGAGAATGTGATGGAACCCAAGAATGATGCATTGCTATTGAAATTTGCATATCCGGGGTTTGCGATGGTGCGTCCTGTCTGAAGCCCATTGTCCCAGTTATCCCAACCGTTGGTAATACCGCCAATGATTGTAAGTTGATCATTTGGCACCCAGGTTCCGAGTACACCAGTGTGAGTGAATGGCTCACCATACTGCATGGTATAAGCATGCGTGTAGAAGAAGTTGCCAATCGCTGGAACGACTTCGTAACCGATCAAGGTATAGAAATGTCCAAACTTGACATTCACCGCCTGACTCCCCAACTCGCCGTACAGCTGAGGCATAGCAAGACCATAATATCGACTGCTTGCCCACCGAGGGCCTGAAAGGCCAACCGGATCCGGATAGGTGCGGTATGCATCAAGACCAGCAGCAACCGTGAAAAGAAAGTCAGTGCCATAAAGAAGATCAACGCGACCACCCCAACTGAGATCCTCGTCGTCAAGTATTCTTTCATTGACGAGATAGAGCTGATTCATCTGTCCTTGCCAGGCACGATCATTAAATGTGATTGGTCCATTCCATGCAGCACCCCAATTATTTGCACCAATACCAATATCAAGCCAACCATATGTTTCAATACCACGCTTTAAAAGAAATTCCGTTTCCAGGTACCGCGCTGCACCCTCCTCAACAACCGCTTCTTGTGGTGCTGTAGCGCGGTATTGGTACACATCTTCATCAGGAACACCTTCACGTGGCATTAGTGTGACTGGAGCTTGTACTTCATTTTGTACAAATGAAGCAGAACGTTCATCTTTGTTGACCCCAGATGCATCTGTCACAAAAAGAGTCGTACCACAGACACAGGCAATGACACATGTGCTCATCGATTGTTGAGTCGATATGATCATCGAGATTGTCCCGTGGAAAAGAGTCAATGGTACGATTGACGACGAGGATTAATGAGTTCACCGTAGCCTTGCACCCACCCTTACCAGTCGTTTCGTCTCTTCTGCAGGTGAAGAGCTACAAAAAGCAACAGTTATGGAATGCTTATGTAATCGTTACAGTTTGATACCATCCTGCATAAATCTGTAACTAAAGAATTGCGGCACTCATCAAGACACTCGCAAGAGGTGCCGCACAAACACAATGAACCATGACGGTGAAAATCCTTCCCAGCAGATGGAGCAGGCTACGCTTGTTGTGCACAGAAGCGAGTACAGCATGCTTTTGCACGTTTCACATCCAACGGATTGACATGCTATCGAGCAGCCTGTTTAAGAAGCTTGACCGACTAGTCAACATATACTTCCTGCGAATAGAAAAGCCAAAAGAAACGGTCAAGCCGTGATGCCTCTGCATTGTACTGACGCTTCCATGCAGGAGACACAAAGGCTTACCGCTTCGACTCAAAAAACGACTCTTGTATTCTGCCAGGATCATTCGATGCGTCTTTCATACAAGTGGTCACCACACCGATGGATTCAATACGTCATCACCCTTATCGTTTCCACGTAGAATCTTCCATTACTTTTACAAGTCTGCCATGCAAACTTTTCCCAAGACGGTTTCTTCGAAGTAATGCGTATGTAGTCTTTACTAAGGATTCTGGATCTCGAATTGCCTTGAGTTGATTCATTCCGTTAATTGATGCTTGACTCGGCTTAGACCACCATTTACCAGTTTTCTTTTCATAATCCCTGAGTGCTTGCCTTATTTTTTCTGCCGTTTCGTTAAAACGACCAATATGCCCGCCACCAAATTGATCTTGTTGTTCAGATAATCGCATGAATTCTGGAGCAAGCATATCGAACGTACCTCCTGAAGTCTGGCACTCAACTCTCACACGAGTGAGATCAACACCGAATGTTTGAAATGCCCGAAGCACAAGGAGTATTTGTTGCATTGACGGTTTATAGTGTCCGCTCCAATTATTAATATATTCCAACGTCCCATCGACGACCGTGATACAACCAGTACTTAAGACCTCACGGCCATTTAGATATGACGAGTGATAGATTGATCCTTGCGCGATGTTGTAGTTGCTGTGTTTCATCGCATAGATCTCTCTGTTGGTACCCATTGCGAATCCAGCAACTCCCTTGTCTGCGTTCGTTTCATCGCCGCGACGTGCCGGGTTATTCGTACGTGTAGGTTGTCTCTTAAAACGACCTCCTCGATCCATGACGAATTCCTTTGAGGTGTCCTTGTATTCCGGGCCACTGCAATCAAATGGAACAAGGTCTCCATGACCATCTCGAATAAGGAATTTCCCGCCTTCAATCTCTAGACGAACAGCAAGGGCCTCCTCGTCACTCAAATACACAAGGCGTGAAACACCACCGTGACGAAATTTTCTACTCCCAACATAGCGGTCAACTCCTGCACCATGCTCTGTCATCATGATGTTCTGCCGCCGAAGATAGTTGTCAATCTGGTCAGCTTCGATGTTGAAGACTTTTCCAAATGCATCAGCTGTCGCCCAATGCAAAGCTCTGTATAACGGAAAAATTGCACAATCGTAATCAGTCCGCAGGGATGAGTTACGTGTAATAACATTCATGCACTTACCAGTGATCGCATAGATGTCTGTCAACAAGAGGCCATGAATTGATTTTGAAAGTGCGTTCCTCGGTGAGCCCGCACTCAAAATGCCCGCATGGTATCGGGTAAGAGCCTCACTCACCAATTGACTACTTGTAAGATCTCCGGCAACTCGTGATGTTGCGTCTCGTGATTCATCAACAAATGAACCGTCACCACGATCACCCGGCCCCGTACTTCTTACACCAAGGCTTCGCATCATATTTCCACGAAATGCTAGTTCATGACTGCGATACGACGACGCCCCGCTCGCAATTCTTCTCTTTTCGTTTGTCATGTGTCGCATAGCTCGAACAACAAGTCCTTGCCATGCTGCGACTGTTGGTATGTCGGTCATGGGAGGCAAACCAAGGCCTACACCCATCATCAAGTCTCTCTTGAAGCTTGGCATTGTTGTGCCTTTCAGGCGAGTGCTTGAGTTCTATCAACTAAGAATAATGTACTGAAAACGTCACACTTCCCTCAAGCATTTGTACTGCCTGTAATATTTTCATGTGTCCGGATGACACACATCACTGTATTACATGAACCGACTGAAGCCTTTTTTTAATTTGCTGCCAAATATGCTCTTGATGCTCTTTGCCCAGCCCGTGTCCACGTGCAGGATATATCTTGTATGTTTTTTCTCCTGCAAGAATTCTATTAAAAGCTGAAAAACTTGTTGTTGGTGGACAGATTTTGTCCTGAAGCCCAATGTTCATGATTGTTGGGCAGCTTACGCGTTCACAGAGATTCATTGTGTCGAAATAGCTCATTGTTCTCAATGTCCCTGACCAGGAACGATGTGGCTTTGCTGCAACCCAGGCATCCATTTCATCCCACTGCGTCAGCTTGAAATAGTTCACCCAATCACAAAGAAAAGGAATATCAGCGATGCACAGGTCAACACGTTGATCCAGTGATGCTGTAGCAAAGGCAAAACCTCCTCCCTGGCTGCCTCCCCATACCGCAATGCGATTTTGATCTACATCCTCGCGAGAACAAAGAAAATCCATTGCACGAATGCAATCGAGATACGCTCCGCGGTAGAAATATGAATCTTTGCTATCAAGTCCGCGTATCCAGAAGTCGTGTGGCTTGCCAGGTATGTCATCTTGACTGTTCCCATGACCTCGAGGGTTAAAGGAAAAGATGATCAGGTTTTCCTGACCACCAACAGGCTTCATGTTTTGCCCGTATCCCGGCACCCGAAGAATAGCCGGAAAAACCCCATCCTGTTTCGGGATTTCAAGCCAACCCCGGACACAGACATCTCCAAAACTCTGCATCGATACCTCGTAGAGGCGCACATTTGAATCAGGTTTGGCAGGTTGGGGTGTCATCTGAAATACAGGTGACACACCTGCAAGTTGCGAAAGTGATTCTTTCCAGAACGCAAAAAAATCTTTCTCACGCGTAAGTGGGCTTAAGATCCCTTCCACATCAGCTCCCAAGCGATGCTTCACTCGTATTGGCTTTTCACTCAAGGATGTCTTCAGTTCGCATTCAATATCAGCGAATCCTGAGCAGGGCATTGAAAATGTATAGGTGCTCACAACATGTTGATTCCTTTGTACTGAGAGAGGTTGTTTCTCAGAAGAAGGAGGCTCGAAGCTTATAGAACGGACCTTCCACTCAATGGTTCCAGTGATGTCATCCGTTGCGTTGTTTTCGACCGTGGCTGTCACGGTGACGTCGTTATTGACTTCTGTAATACCTTCTGCAACATCCGATGTAATGGAAACTCGGACCGGTTGCTTTTGCCCAAATGAACTCTCTGCTTGACTCCAGCAGAGAATGATCAGCGATAGGATCGACATGACATTGGTACGAATCAAATACATAGCAGTTGTTTGACAGATAAAAGCTGGTCTCAAACAGTCACAATATCTCTTTCACCGTGAAGACAACGCATCACATTTTCCACAGCTAGAAGGCACCTTGACTACCTATTCATTATGACGTGAGCCACTGAACGCATCTAGTGTTTGTCATTTGAAAGACTTGTTGACTGACTCCAATTGTACTCACGCCCATTCATGATTCTGCAGAACGCAGATTACTCAAAACCTTGTCTCTTCCAAATCTTTGTCACCAACCAAGTGACCGGCCACATGAGCAGAAAGTAAACAGCGACAAATAAGGGCATCACGAAGGGCGCAAAGAGTTGCGGCGCTCCATCTTTGGAAAGAAGTTCTTCTACAATGAGGTCATTTGGAGCAAAGGAAATGGCAAAATCCCAATACCACCACACCGAAAACACACCGCTGAGATAACCAATGCCCAACACGACCCACACCTTTTTGTGAGAACTCGGGAATCGGTAGTAGAAAAGCAACCACGTTACCCCCATCAACACCACCGGACTCAACC
>JBDOMS010000677.1:2354-5466 GCA_039831735.1 Pirellulales bacterium | reverse complement strand
GCTAACGGTCAGGTTGTCTTGTGTTGTATTGAAATCACCATCTGTTCCAGGGTCTTCAACAGTGACGGTAATCGTGGCAGTGCCATGTTGATTGGCAACAGGCGCAATGGTGAGACTGCCGGTGTTACTTGGATCGGTATACGAGACCGTCGGGTCCGGGATGAGGTCTGGATGACTACTGACGGCCTTGACTCGAACAGGCTGTACGACGCCTTTACCTGAAGTAATACCCGTGAGGGCAATACTTTGCGGCAATGCATTCTCATTGAGAATGAGATCGAGTGGCTTATTAAATGCTGGAGGCTGATTGGGAGTCTCAGGAGTGGAAGACACGCTGAGGAAAAAATCCCACTGTGTCTGATTATGTTGTCTGCGGTAACGGTGATTATCAGGACCCCAGCCATCAACCTCGATGATGCCGTCGTTACCGATACCATCGTTGTATACGTTGTGTCCGTTGGCCAGGAGATCATCGTAGAGATTTTGACTGTTCGAATAGGGAACAATTCCGTCATCGACAGCGTGGAGTACGATTCCATTCAAGGTGGGCGTGGGGGATGGGCCAGTCGGCACCGGTGGTGTACTACCAAGAAAAAAAGCGCCACCAAGACCACCAGAATGCGCTCCAAAGGCCGCGATGTCGTCGCTACGATATCGTGCAACGTAGTAGCTGAAATAGGCGCCCCACGAGTGACCGGTTGTGAATATCTGGGACGTGCTGATGTTGTAGTTCGTCGATGCCCAGTCAATCATATCATCCACGAAAGCCAGATCTGATGAGGTGCCACCGGCGCCTAGATCCCAGGTCTTAAGGAATCCTAAGGATTCAGGAAACAGGACAATAAATCCATTTTCATGTGCAGTGGTTTGCCATCCGTAATAACCATTTTCTGCTGATCCTCCGCTTTGTTCACTACTGTCACCACCCATCCCGTGAAACATGAAGAGAAGCGGCGTTGGTGTCGATGGATCATACGACTCCGGCACATAGTAGCCAAAGTTCCTTTCGTTGATCGTTGTATAGACAGGCGAATATGAAATAGCCGTGGCAACTGTTCCAAGGCTATCAGCATTGGCAAGGGTATCTGACGCCGCGACCTCCTGCCCCTCAAGTGGTGATCCGTCGATGAGCACATCACCAATCGGATCAGCATCGA
Source organism: Pirellulales bacterium (assembly GCA_039831735.1). Taxonomy (GTDB): domain Bacteria; phylum Planctomycetota; class Planctomycetia; order Pirellulales; family UBA1268; genus CACORA01. Next base: position 4,309 of record JBDOMS010000677.1, on the reverse strand, counting down.
GCACGACTCGTTGCTCAAGAAACTCTAGGGTGAGTCGTGTAGATTTTTTGGTGATCTGTCTCTGTCGGTGAACTGGCTTGCTTTTCATAGCTTCACCCCCAAACAAAAATCACTAGTTACCGCCCCGCCAAAAATGAAAACATCTGAAGGTGCGAAGCAGGCTCCTGCGATTACTTGCTCTTTATACCCTGGCTTTTCCATCACTTCTTTTTCTACGTTTGAATCCTCAAAAAGGTTTTTTCATGCGATTCCATATTCATTTCCCTTGAGCATGCACAATAGAGTGAGAAGGTGCGACTAACGGACAGACACTTGGGATGAGGAAAAACCCATCATCGTTACCTAAGTGTTAAGGAGATTTCTTTCGTGGCACGAGCATGTGTGCATCGATGAGAAATGGGCCATGAAAGAAAAGTTTTCCAACTGCTTCCCACATACTGACCGGAGAGATGTGGTTATTACGTGTCAAAGAATAATCACAGAAAGAAAAGACCCGACAAACCAGTCTTTGTTCTTGTGAAGAGCAACCATCTTCAAGAAAAGATCAGCGAAGGATGTCGATACCCAAGTATCAGTGAGAGGAGAGTAAAGGTTCTTTTGCGAAGCATTGTAAACTCATGTTTGCTTATCGTTCAGTGGCCGATGCGCTTCGTCTATCATGCAGCGAATCCGCCGCTACTACGACACCTATTCCGAAGGGCTTCCAGTGCTGTGACTGACTAGTCGAGTGGTATGCCGGCTTGTAGAACCAAGGTCAGCCAGTCATTTGCAAGTGGAGTGTCTTGTGCTGATAAAGTTCCCTGCAAAAATGCTGAAGGCATGCTTCCAGGTCAAACGTATAAAAGATGAAACTGAAAATATGACTTTTGTTCAGAAGAATAGCGCGTGAGCAGACACCTTGAAGATGTAGATCAACTAACGGTGAAACCCCCGGATTCTGTAAAAGACATCTTATTTTGATCTTCTCCACGAACGAATCCACTGTCTCCATGTTTTCAGATTATGTCTTAACCAACCAGAGCGTTCGCATGATTGTTTTGAATCTGGTGGTTGAGTGGAGAAATCATGCAGAACTATGCTCGGATCTTTTGAAGCAATGTAATCCACGCATGTCTCCTGTTGTTCATCTTCAGCTGAAACTTGCTCAAGACCGGAAGGAGATTTTTTATACAGGTGGTAACCAGCATCACGTAAGAGACCCTTCAGTTTATGATGGTCTTCACCAAAAAGCCCAAGTGTATGAGTGTTTGATTCAAAATAAATAATCGGTGCATCAGGCTTTTTCAACAGTCTGGACATTCCCTGTAATGCTCGAACTTCTGAACCCTCTACGTCAAGCTTTATAAAATCTACTTTATTCCACCCTCGTTCAGAGAGCACATCATCAACCCTGAGGGCAGGAATAGAAATTGATTCAAATTGCTGTGTCATCACTGGATTGGCAACTGTCCCCCATGGACCAGCAACACAGAAATCGAGTTCTGTTTTTTTATCATTTACCGCTGCGTTAAGTATTTCAAGTTTTTTAAAATCATTATGAACCGCTGAGATTTTTATAAGTTCTGCATTTCGTGGCGATGCTTCCATAGCAATTACCTCGCAACCCATCGCGGAAGCTGCTAGTGCAAATCCACCAATATGAGCACCAAGGTCAAGAACACGATCTCCTGGTCTCAGAACCTGCACCGCCAGATCAAGCAAATCGCCCAGGTGATGCATGACACCATTTTTATAACTCAAGGACACAGGGTCAGTTTCTGATGTTACTTCATTCCCACAGGCAATACCGAATCGAAATCGATTGCCTACAGAAACATTGGAAATATCATAAGATCTAGTTTCTTTGCAGTCGCTCATATTCTAGTTATAGCTTCCTGAGCTATCGTTACTAAAGATCAAAATCTCATACAATGTAGTGGTGAATGTCTCAAGCACAAAGCAAAGGCCTGACGCTT
>JBDOMS010000677.1:0-2344 GCA_039831735.1 Pirellulales bacterium | reverse complement strand
CGCTTCGTATCGTTTGATTATGAAAAGCGTCAGAAATGTCTCCAACACTGACCAAGCGATTCAATAATTTCGGTTCCAACGGCCACGGCAAGCTGCACCTGGACAAACTAAACGAGCAAATAAAATGAAACCGTCACTTTGACTCGAAAACCTAAGTATGAAAAGATAATGCGTAAGACCTTGATGTTGGTACTCGTGGTGTTCGCTGCTGGTGTCTCTTTGGCAGCCATCCAAGAGGCGACAGCTCAGGAAACGAAGACGTACGAAACAGATAGTGAAATCACCGCGACTGGCAAACCGGGCAGACCGCTTCTTGGCGTACAACGCTGGGATATGTTCTCCGGCAAGGGATCCACGCAACAGCAGGAACTCGGTTATCTGCCAGGAAAACAGGGCTTCTTGAAAGACTCACAATGGCACGATCGGGCGCCCTTCTTCTGTCGGCTGACCAAGGACGTCGACTGGATCGAGCATCCCGCCAACGCCGGTCCTCTGTGGTTCAACCATCCCTTCAGCCAGCAGCTGCTGCAGGAGACCATGGACCAGGAACTCCGGCATGCCTGCAATGCCGGAATTGATTTCTTCGTCTACCACGGACCGGCGCGCAAGCTCTACGCTAACGGCTGGGAACTCAGGAACAATTTTGATTGCCACCTCGCCAGCAAGATACCAGAAGCCAAGAGAGTGAACTTCACCTGGGCTCTGTATGCGCACAGAGCGATTCGCTACACACGAAGCAAAGTGGCCATCATGATGGATGAGACTATTGAGTACATCACGATGCCGAACTGGCAGACGGTGATGGACGGTCGGCCCTTGATCGTTGTCTACCATCCCGAGCGATTCCGAGCGGCCCTGCAAGTCGCGCGGGGCAAAGAGCATATGACCGGCGACGAATTTGTGGAGTACGTCAGGACGCAGGTCGAAGCCGCGGGCCTGAAGACCCCTTACATTGTTGGTTGCATGGAGCCGAGAGATAGTTTCATGCACGCCAAATCACTGAAGGAAGACGGCTACGATGCATTCATGGATTACGAGGGAGCCTATGGCGGTGCGGTTGCCAAAAGAGACGAAGCGCCAACCTATGCGTCGGCCACCGAGGAGATCCTCAAGACCTGCGAGCAAGAGTATCTGAATCGCGGCCTCCCGTTCATTCCACCCTGCCCCAGCATGCATTATCGGTGGGCCCACGCATTTAATCGCAAGAAACAAGCCATAAAAGAACTGTATCACTGCCAGTGGCCTAAGGAAGGCGACCTCGCGGCCCGAGTCAAAGCCGTTCTTGATTTTGTGGCAACTCACCCCGATGACTGCGAGGCGCAGACTGTGATTATGTACTCATGGAATGAACACTCTGGGGGCGGCGGCATTTGCCCGACCATGGGCAAGTCGCCCGAGTACGAACCTGAGACGAAATGGCTTGATGAAGTGGCCGAGGCACTGGCGGCGTGGAAGTATCCCCGGGAATCCATTAGATCCATGCAGCTGAAGAATTCATCGGACAAGTCGATCCGTGTCCGATGAGCCCCAGTTAGAAATGGTCTACCAAGCAGCGAGAGCCGTGAAAATAGAGCAACCAACAGCTCCATTTGAGAACAATTTCGAACTGAATCGGAGTCGGCCCGCCCAGAAGCCGAAGTCGCCGTCGAGCATCATATTCGATGGTTGTATCGACATCACATTCGAAAGTGCCACTAAGAATAGGCAGGGGAATGTGGGTAAAGGAATCTACCGATCCCAAGCCGATCTTCAAAGACTACTCTCGACGAGCTAAAAAAGATTGCTCCCTTTACTCGATGACGGCCTCTGCGAGTCGTTTCATTTCTTGTCGCGTATGCGAATTGAAGAACGCGAACACTTCGGCAATCACCTCGGGGTTTCTGGCGACGCTGGAAACATGATTCCCGCCAGAGATCTCGATGTATTCGTGCTCGATTCCAAGCTCGACCATCTTCTTGACCCAACGCCGAGCAATTGCGATAGGAACCAAACGGTCCTTGTCGCTTGCCACCAAACCACCAAACCCCTAATGATTTGACGTGCATTACTCACTATCGGGAATAGTAATTGTCACTTTGTCGACGTTTCCGGTGAATTCGGAATCTTCACGGCTCTTGAACAGATTCGATACGACCTGCGTCGCATCGTCGACTCCCACGTCAGCTGTTTCATCTGCGGAGAAAACAGCAGGCTGTGTTTTTTCAACACGTCCTTCTGCCACCATCTCACCATCAACAAACAACTTGGCAACACCACCTTTACCGATGCCATCACCGTCATAGTCAAAGGTCAGCTTGATATTTGCTTTTTCTCCATCGAGTGCATTGGGCCCTTCGATCGTGTA
>JBDOMS010000308.1:4411-5480 GCA_039831735.1 Pirellulales bacterium | reverse complement strand
GTCGTGAAGCAATCTCAAAATCATTGAGTGCACGAATACGGCCGGGTGCTGCACTTTCTTCAATTCGGAAGAGGAATGACGGCGAAACGAGCATGGCTGCGATAGCCATTTGCGTTGACCGTTCAAGTGTCTCTCCTCGGTCTCGTGCAGCGAGAAAAACAATGGCAAGTTCTTCCAACTCGTCTTCTGTGACCCATCGACGGAAGGCGCGAGACGCAAAGGGTTTTATGAGTCTCTTCAACATATCGGCTTGATCATGCTTGTCCGCCGATATAGGGATCGGCTCCTCAAAGAATCGGGAGTGAAAAGATGGAACCTTTTCCGGGAGGACTCCGATAGGACCGAGAATGCTGATACTTCCAACATGGAGATTGCGATCTCTGTTTTTTTTGAGTGACTTATCATAAAAGTCATTACTAAAATTTATTCGGAGAGCATGCGTTCCAGTGTCAAGTTGCGTTCGAATTTCATGATCGACGGGTGAACCTCGTTCATTGGGCACATCAGTTTTTCTTTTTTGACGGCCGTCCAGGGAAATGGTCATCAGTGGTGGTTCCGATCCCGCTTGATCCCCCCAGGCAGTAATTCGGATGACATACTGCCCTTTCCGATCGATCGTAAAGTCTCGGTCGATATCTCCCCGAGATGCGAGTACCCCGCCTGGTAATGGAATCTGTGGAGATGCATCAATGTCAGTACTTGCGATGGCTGCACGTGCAACCTGATCTGCTGCGTCAATATATCGTTCAAGGAGCACAGGTGGGATGGTCAGGACATCTCCAACAGTGTCAAAACCAAACCCAATGTCATCGGATGGAAATGTATCTGCGGGGCGGATGGTGATCTGAAAGAGATCACGGACCGTGTTGTTGTACTCTTCACGATTCAGCCGTCGAGTCGTGACTCGTCCCGGTCGCTCCTCCCCTGTACAGTCTGGTTTCAAAGCAAAGTCTTGAACCCATGTGAGGAGTGTATTGATTTCCTCATCAGTCGGTTGAGTTGCATCAGCTGGAGGCATGGCTTTACCTTGAACCTGACGAAGGACACGAAGCCACGCATCACGATCGAT
>JBDOMS010000308.1:0-4401 GCA_039831735.1 Pirellulales bacterium | reverse complement strand
GTAATCCCTGCTTCAGCCTGATCGCCTTCATGACAGTCAAGGCAGTATGTTTTCAGGAAGGGCTGAACTTTCTCATCAAACGGTGATGCTGGCAGCAGCATTGTTTGGAATGCGATGGAGAAACAGCACCACAGAGAAAGGGTTGTGTGCGGGTAAAGCCATGAAAGAATTCGAGGCATGAGATGCATTGTCTGCGAACCTATGGTTGAGTGCCGAATCCACAAAAACTAATGTAATTGTACGCTTCCTTGAGTGTAAGGTCACAAAATTGGTCTCTAGCCAAAGGAATGCGGCTGCCCGGTTGCTTCAAGGACAGCGAGCCAGAGATCACCGTCAGGAGCTACCTGATTTCGTTGGCTCACAGCCAACGACATGGGAATATGAACATAGCGACCATGCCATCGTCCAACAACCATCTGTGTTCGGCCAGCCAATGCAGCATGAACAGCGTTTTGAGCAAGACGCAAGCAGTATACGCTGTCATGAGGGTGTGCTGGTACACTCCGGATCATATAACTGGGATCGATATACTTGAGATTGACTTCTGTGTTGGCCTCCTTGAAATAGTCCCGGATGCGATGCTGAAGAAAACGACCAATGTCAGCAAGCTTTTGATTTCCTGAAGCGTCTACGTCGGCCGCAGCTCCGTCACCCCGCACGGAAAGCAAGTCTTGTCCAGCACCTTCTGCAACCACGACCAACGCGTGTCCGCGTCGCTTGACTCGCTGGAGAAGATGCTCAAGTAGGCCATCTGGCCCCTCGAGTATAAAAGGTACTTCAGGAATGAGCACATAATTGGCATCAGGCTCCGCAAGCGATGCGTAGCACGCAATAAAGCCTGAGTGACGGCCCATGAGTTTTACAAGTCCAACGCCATTGGGGGCAGCTTTTGCTTCGATATGTGCTGCATCAATGGATCGTGTTGCTTCTGCAAACGCAGTTTGGAAACCAAAACTCTGATCGATATAGGGAATATCGTTGTCTATTGTTTTTGGAATGCCGACGACAGCAATATTTTGATTATGCGAAGCAATGGCCTCTGTAATTGCCATTGCCCCCCGGATGGTGCCATCACCTCCAATGACAAATAAGACATTAATATTCATTCTTGTGAGGCAATCAACAATTTCACCGGGATCCTGACTCCCACGTGATGTTCCAAGGATTGTTCCGCCTTCTTCATAGATGTTGCTTACGCTCGCCGGAGTCAAATCAATAACGTCATGGCCGTATTTCGAAATGAAGCCTTGATATCCATTACGAAAGCCATGGATGCGCTGCACGCCATAATGATGAGTCAATTCCATCACAATGCCACGGATCACATCATTGAGCCCCGGGCACAGTCCACCACATGTCACAATGCCGACTCTCATTTTTGCAGGATCAAAAAAGATCTTTCGTCTGGGGCCAGCGGGTTCAAACCCGGGGAGGGTCTCTAGTGTGCCTCCGGCTTTCATTGCAAGGCGAGAGGAATCATAAAAGAAAACTCGATCATCTTCGGAAACGTAATACTCGCTGGTGTGTCGTGATTCAATGAGTGGTCGGAGAGGAGAATCAATTCGACACGCACCAAGAGTTTTGATGGAAAGGTCATCAGGGGTAATCATGAAATGGTTATCCTGTTGTTCGCATGCCGGCCGCAATGCCTTGGACACACAGGCGAAGAAGGTCATGGAGTAATTCAGCATCACGGGCATCAGGTGGCGATTTCACTCGACGTCGCATGAATTCAATCTGAATGAGATTGAGAGGGTCAATTGTGGGGTTCCGTGCCTCAATAGATCGTTGAAACCATGGTGTGTCCGCAAGGAGTTCTGTTGCACCCACAATATCAAGAATGGCCTGTCGTGTACGATCGCGTTCAGCTGCAATGCGCTGCCAAATACGTCGACGAAGATCAGCATCATCTATAAGTTCTGCATACTGTTGGGCGATATACATGTCAGCCTTTGCCAGAGCAAGTGACGCATTATCAATCGTCGCTTTAAAAAATGGCCATTGTGTATACATTTCACAAATAGTTTGCCAGCTTTGACGATCGTCATACTTTACTTCTGTTAGTGCTGTTCCCAGCCCATACCACGCAGGGATCATGCAACGGCTTTGTGTCCATGCGAAAACCCATGGAATTGCACGAAGATCATCAAGTGTTCGTTCTCCGCGTCTACGAGATGGGCGAGACGCAATGGGAAGTGTTTCAATGTCATCAATCGGTGTCGCCTTAGAGAAGTAATCGATGAAACCAGGTTCATCAATCAGTGCTCGATATGCTTGATGTGATTGAGTTGACATTGTCTCAATAAGTGTGATCCATTCCTGATTTGGTTGCGGACGGTTTTTGCAGGTTGCCATGAGTGTTGCCCATGTGACCTGCTCAAGATGACGACATGCTATTTGAGGGTCATCATATCGCTCAGCAAGTACCTCGCCCTGTTCCGTCAGTCGTAACGAGCCGTCTAGTGTTTGTGCGGGGAGAGAAAGAATCCCTCGGGCAGCTGGTCCACCACCTCGCCCAAGAGAACCTCCTCGTCCATGGAAAAACGTAAGTGCTATGCCACGAGACGAGGCGGCTTCGTGGAGTCGGCTTTGGGCCGCTTGCAATCCCCAACACGCGGCAAGGTAGCCACCGTCTTTGGTGCTATCAGAATATCCAACCATGACAATTTGTCGATCACTACGGTTGCGCAGGTGTTCTCGATACGCTGGGGTATCAAGAATGGCTCCGAGTGTTTCGTGGCCGTGTTGGAGGTCATTAATCTTCTCAAACAATGGCATGATGGCGATATCACGATCGGTAACAGCATCCCCATTCTCGCGTGCCTGCTTTTGGGCCCATCGCCACAACCACAGTACACAGAGGACATCAGCAGGAGAACGTGTAAGGCTGACAATTGCGCCACCGAGACATTCGAGGCCGAAGCGGGCAGCGGCGCGTTGGAGAAGTGAAAAAAGTCGTAGAGTATCACGTGAAAGCTTTTCAAGATTTTCCTCTGGGAAGGTGCCTACTGTTCCCATTGTCGAATTGAGAATCTCCGCTCTGGCATTGTGGTCGCGAGCACGAAAGGTCTCAGCGGATTCGATACCTGCTGCTTCAAAAATATCAGCCATTATGCCTTCATACGCCCGAGCATCTTGTCGCACATCGAGACGCGTCATATGAAGGCCAAACGTACGAACAAGGTCAAGCCATCGTCGCACAGGTGAGTCTGCAGACAACCCATGGTCATGATCGAGACAGTCAACGAGTGTTGAGACATCACGGAGAAGTGCATCTCCTGACTCATATGATGCAGGGTGTTGAGGCTCATCAAGACGCTGCATATCTGACGCTTGTAGCCGAAACTCAATCATGCATAACCATCGTCGGTATGCTTCATGAGGAGGTATCTTCTCCAGGGCAGTTGCTAAATCAGGCCATTGTTTCTTTGCTGAAAGTAACTGCTGTTGTAGGGGTTCAGACCCGTGGGCTTCGTGGAGAGAAATCGTGAGCATCTCATAGAGTCGGTGACACCATGTCAGATGAGCTTTGATCGCTGCAGCGCGTAGTCGAAGAAGTGTCGATTCCGTGATTTCGGTTGTCACAAAGGGATTGCCATCACGATCACCCCCCATCCAGGAACCAAATGTAAGAAAGGCTGGTATCTCAAACGATGCGTCAGGATAGGCAACTCGAAGTCCTCGACGCAATGACTCGTAAACTTTTGGAACGGCTTCCCATAACCGCGGCATAATGGAAAGGCCCCTGTCAACTTCATCGAGAACCGTTGGTCGAGAAGGCTTAAGAAATTCTGTCTCCCAAAGAATCATAAGTTCAGTGTGGAGGTCACCTTCTAGTTCTTCTCGTTCTCGTGGCAAAAGGTTGTTACTGTGAAGTTGATTAAGGTTTTTTCGCATCCGGCGGAGCTTGGCTCGGATGCTCCTTCGTTTGGCTTCACTCGGGTGGGCAGTGAAAACAAGCTCAATCGCAATGGTATTGAGTGCCTGCTGCACGGAATCGGCAGACAGCCCATCTGCGGCAAGTTCCTGGATCACGGCTGCCAGTGATTCACCGAGTGGTTTGGGGTATAAGTCCCGCTCGCGCTCGCGAAGAACACGGACTCGTTGTTGATCCTCTGCAATATTTGCAAGGTCAAAAAAAATTGAAAGGCTACGAGTGACAACACGTGCCTGGCTGATGCTGAGACTGGCAATACGAGTCGCCAACTGACTTTCTGCTTGATGCTTGCCAAGCCGGCGTTCCCGGGCCAGTCGTCGTATGTCTGCTACCAGTTGAGAAGCTTCAGATCCCACCTGCTCTACGATTACAGCATCGAGTTTGTCATCGAGCAGTCGAATATCCCGGCGGAGGAGGTCGTCAGTGACCACAGACACAACCTTTCTTTCCTTGAGAAAGCTATT
>JBDOMS010000518.1:0-5495 GCA_039831735.1 Pirellulales bacterium | reverse complement strand
CACGATCTGGCCCCTCGGTCCCATCTTCTGCTTTTCCCACAACAATTAAGACCCCACTCCCCCCGGCAGCATGTGAGCAGCGAATACAGTGTTCCAGATTTTTACGTGCGATTTCACGGACCTCAATTTGTGGACTTGTCAGTGTGTGCTGCCAATGTGAATGATTAATCGTGTTGTGAATAAAAACGCCTGCACGACATGCAGCTTCTCTGAGTTGTTGCGGCGTCACGGATGCCGCAGCATCAAAATCAATGCCATCCATGCCAGCCTCGCGTGCCTCAGCCAAACGAGACACAAGCGAATCACCTTTTGTCATGCCATATTTGCATGAGAACAAAAAACCATGCTCGGGAACCCTCGGAACAGGCGGCAAGGCTTGCGATTCAAGAGGTTCTTCGACAGTTGAAGCATGAGACTGATTGCCTAGACCTACCACAGAACAGGCAGCCGCTGAAATAAAACTACGTCGGGGTATATGCATAAATTTCCCTAATCCCATGACATTGTTTTCGCTTAAAGTGACTCTTGGACAATGGCGATTCATCCCATTATAATGTACTTTTGTACCAAATAATCTTTCTATTTCACTTGAAAAAACAATTTTTTTAGGCTTTTCTTCAATCCTTCTTGTTTTCATGGCGTGTTTCATGGAGAAAAATACCGAGCCTTTGGTCGCAGTTGCGAACTCATATCATCGGGGGGATTGGGGGATCAACGTTTCAGCCACAGGTCACCTTTCTTCGGTTTCCCGTACCGCGATGCCCCCCCTCCTGCACGATCCCCGTGACAACATTCGAGCATGGAAAGTTGGTTGCATTCTGAGCGATCATGCCCTTCTTTACGTCACCGCGGGAGCAGGAGAGTTTGAGTCCATTCCGACTGGAACTCGCGATCTTAGAGCCGGTGATGCTCTGTTTCTTTTCCCAGGGGTCTGGCATCGATACCGACCAAAAAATGCGTCGGGCTTCAAGTTTTACTGGGCGCGCTTTCACGGTGCTATTATCACATCGCTTCAGCAACAGAGCGTCATTACTCCAACATCTCCCTTCTTCCGCTGTGGTCTTGATGACCGTATTGCAGATGCCTTTGAGCAACTTCATGATGCCACCAGCAATGAAGCCCAACAGTCCGGACCGCTTGCCGCAGCAAAAACTCTGGAAGTAGTCGCTCGCGTGACGGCCATACATGAACCGACTCCCCCCCGCTCCAAGCCCTTTCAAATTATACGACGCGCCCGCCTCCTCATTGAAAAACAACCCGAAATCCCTCCCCGTATCGATGACATGATAAAGGGCTTTGATATCAGCAGAACTCAGTTTTTTCGTGCTTTTCGACGAGAGACTGGCCAGAGTCCTTATGGATATCGTCTTCACCTGTGTATGCACCGAGCATGCAAACTCCTCAGAAACTCAGACCTCTCTGTGAAGGAAATTGCGGAATCAATGGGATTTAATAATCCCTACCATTTTTCCAAGATATTCAAGAAGAAAATTGGGCAGTCACCGCGTCACTACAGGCTGACACAGCAAAATATTCCATGCCGCAGTGGAATTGCAGAAAAGAAGCCAACTGGTGCACACTATGTGTGAACGGACTGCCGGTCTGTCTTCTAGTTCATGTCCATTCAACCTCACACCTTTCACCCTCCCAACATTGTAATGACAAGTCGAATCGGTCTGGCGCTTTCAGGTGGTGGCTTTCGTGCCACGCTGTATCACATGGGAGTTGTCCGTTACCTCAGAGATGCCTGTGTTCTAGAATCCGTGACCGACATCGCTTCTGTTTCGGGGGGGAGCATTCTCGGAGCACATCTGGCTTTGAACTGGGATCGTTACAATGGTTCTGATGAACAGTTTGATGAGGTCGCCAGTGAACTGATCCGCTTCATTCAATTTGATGTGCGAAATCACATCGTGCGGCGTCTGCCCCTCATGACACCCTTTCAGACGATCGCACGATGCTTGAAGATGGAACTTCCTGGCTTCTCGGCAAATGCGATCCTCGAAAGTTATTATCGCCGGTTTCTTTTTGGTGACCGTCGCCTCTTTGAATTACCGGAAAAACCATGCCTTCATATCCTCGCAACCAACGTGAGTGATGGAGTGATGGCGGCCTTCAATCGAACTGGGCTTCATATTCAGGAAAGAAACGCTGACGCCAACGACGTTTTCGAGCATATTCCGGGACAAACGGCAAGTGTTGCAAAGGTCGTTGGAGCATCTTCAGCCTTTCCGGGTTTTTTTCCTCCCGTTGAGTTTTCCCCTGCCGATCTCGGTGTTCGAGAAGGTCATTTTGAAAATGAATCCTTCACCGACGGAGGCGTGTACGACAACCTCGGTACACGAGCCTTTTTGTGGCTACAGCGTTTTTACGATGAATCATTTTCTCGAGTCTATGTCAGTGATGCCGGAAAACCATTTCAAATTTTGAGCAATGCGTCCTTAGGCTTTATTGCGCAGTCAATTCGAGCGTCTGATATTCTTTGGGATCGAGTCTGGCAGTTAGAGCGAGATAATTTTGGTGATCAAAATGGCTTTGTGTTTGCCCCAGCAACACTTGTCGTCAATCCAGAGAATGATCCGCATGCTCTACACCCTGTTGTACAGTCAGAGATCTCCATGATTCGGACCGATCTTGATCATTTTAGTGATCTAGAGATCAACGCGTTGGCTGTTCATGGCTATGAAGTGGCTCGAGAAATGCACCGTCGACTCGGCGGAGACTCGGCGCCTCCTGTTCGAGAAAGCTCTGCATGGGAGCCTCTACCTGGATCAAATTCAATATTGGTTGCTCTCGCGAACGCAACAGAGCAGATCTCTTCAGCCGGTACAGCACGTACCGTCGAGACGAATGCAGCAGTAAACGTCGCCGAAAAACTACGCCGATCACGTCGTCGCAAAGTGTGGTCAACATTGGCGGATTGGCGTGACTGGCCAACGTATGTGTACGTGATTGTCGCCGTTATTCTTTTTGGAGTTATTCCTGTCTACACCTATCAGGTGCATCGGCACGCCCAGATGCTGACTGATGTCATTGACTCGATTGCAGCAGGTGATCCTGATATCCGACTTGTCCTTGACCTTGTTGAAAGCGATCCAACAGATTCATGGGACATTGTTCCTATTGAACAAACCACGACCGCTCAGACCGCCGATCTTGAAGGTGTTGAAATACTCTCACATAGCCGAATCGTTGATCTTCGAGATGGATCACTTTCATCTGAACTGACTGGCAACTTTACAAAAATCCGCTTGCGTGATCGACTGCGATTACGTTTTCTTGAAGAAACAAAGCCAAGAAAACTTATCTTTCACACGGCATTGCCCCTTCAGAATGTTGAATACCGTCGTCCTGCTGATCAACCACCTCTCGTTGTCCGAGAAATTCCCGCCGCCACGGACATCGGCATTCCTCTCAACGAACAGTCTGAGGCAATAAAAAAGTATGAACTCGAGTTTGATCTTTCAAAAATACCTTTTGATCAGACTGTCACTTTGGAGCTTGCCTCGATCATCGACTATATGAAACTTGACCCCGGACGCATGCCATTAGTTCTCACATACAATCCAGACCTTCTTACTGTGTGGATGCTTTTTTCTGAATCTCACCCCTACCGAAGCTATCGCCTCATGGGATATCCCATAGGGAAGCCAGAGTCCGCCAAGCCAATGAATACCCGCTACACGATTGATCATCCGTATGGCCAATTGATTGGCTGGTCCCTGATTAATCCAAAATCTGATATGGTCTACGAATGTCGATGGACGACGGACTAAGTTTCTACACGTCCTATGGCAACATTACTGATGGATCGCAACGTTTTTTCACCAATTAAGTGACATGAAATCTGATTGACGTTGGCTCAATCCTTAAACTAGAGCTCATCCCTCCAGTCCCTCGTGCAGGAGAAACATCATGTTCTGCTTCAGACTTGCCAAGATGGTACGGCACTGCCTGTTCATACTGTTGGGATGTTTGACATCCCAAGGTTTTCCATCTGATATCCCAGAAGTCATGTTTATTCTTGACTCATCTGGCAGTATGTCAGAAACGATCAACAGTGACAAAAAAATAGATCTTGCAAAGAAAGTCATGCATGAAATTGTTCAAAAAATACCAACTGACGTTGCTGTTGGGCTCACCGTGTATGGACACCGTCGTTCGGGAGACTGCTCTGATATCGAGACGATGGTATTACCAACAACGGGTGATCGAGGAGTCATCCTGAAACATGTTGATTCCATGAAGCCTGTTGGAAAGACTCCTCTTGCCAGGTCCGTGCTTCATGTTGCAGCACGCATGAAGCTCAAGGATGCCGAAACAACTATTTTGCTGGTGAGTGATGGTATCGACACATGCGGAGGTGATCCATGTAAGGTCGTGAAGGAACTTAAGAAAAGCGGCATTAACTTTGTTCTTCATACAGTTGGACTGGATGTTGACACAAAGGCCTCACAGCAACTTCAATGCATGGCCAAGGAGGGGGGTGGTCAATTTTTTGCTGCAAATGATGCAAAAACGTTTCTTGATGCCCTGCAAACTGTAACTGTTGAAGTTGCAGGAAAGGCCGAAGCAGCAAAAGCAGAATTTGTACAAGCTGGCAGTGGACTCGGGAAACTTCACTTAGTGATGCCAAAAAACTCAGAAAATAGTCTCAAAAATGTACACATTACCCGAATCAAAGATGGGAAAGTCATCAAAGACATTGAGCCTGTGAAGGCTGACTCATTGCATCCATTACTAAGCGGAGCGTACTCGCTTCGAACCAGCTTCAAACAACCGAACTTTGGTAAGCCTACGGAAACAGAACTTGGTGAGTTTACAATTTCTAAGGGAAAGACCCGTGAAATAATACTCGGCAGTATTTCGCTGAACGTTCCAAAGGAAGTAGTTGAATCTCGCTGGGAGACCGGGCTTAACATCGAAACGGTTGTGATTGTTCATGCTGGGACAGATATCGCCGTCGCAACTGTTCATGACAACATGAACGGTTTTTATAATTTTAAGCCAAAACCAGTCTTGGCAGGTATCTATGACGTGCGGTTTGAATATGACTCACTTGATCCGAAGATGACCACCGTCGCAAGGGATGTTCTCGTGGCCGAGGGGAAGGATACGACAGTCAGTATGACCACTGGTATTCGTCTGACAGGGAACCTTGATGAAGTACTTGGGTGGGATCTTGTGCCCTGCGACCAGCAACCAGATGATCCTGTCGAAGACGGTTCGCAACCAACCGTACAGCCACCTGCAGTGAGTGTAGGCACGAAACCTGGAATCAATGGCAAACGTCATCTGGTGGGATGCACCTATCTTTTGCCAGCAGGTACATACAACCTGAATGTCTTTATCAATGGCATGGCTGAAGCATTACCACTCGCAGAGAATCTGACCATCGAAGACGGTACGATCCTTGAGTTCGATACGGGCTTATAGAAGTCCAAACTGAGCTTGATGTACAAAAAGAGGCTGTTTTCTTTACGAAAACAGCCTCT
>JBDOMS010000533.1:0-5499 GCA_039831735.1 Pirellulales bacterium | reverse complement strand
GCAATGCAATCGTAATGCCACCAAGAAGAGCAACGATTGAAAATGGAACTGGGGTAATTCCAGGAAACTGATCTACCGCACGTCTCAATTGTCCGGATAAGTCCAATGCGAATCGACTCTTTTCTCCTGATCGGCCCGCCTTTGAACCTGGTGCTCCTCCTAATAACTGAACAAGCATCGTCTCACTTCCCGGCCACGAGCGAAAAGCTGCATCATCCAAGTCGACTGCCATCCAGGTAATAACTCCCAATCCATAACCACGACGAACAACAAGAGGCAAGTCCGTTGGATTTGCTCCATCATGAGCCTCAATCACCCCACCAAAGAACTGCGGTTTCTCAAACATAGGGACACGTAAACTCGATCTGAGACTGCGATCCATCGGGCGCGTACAACGAGAAAATACTTCGAGTGGGGCTGTTCGACGCAATGGAACCATATTTTTCACAGAACCGGGCAACCATTTACCGAGAATACTTCTCTCAGAAGAGATGTCAGCAACTGAACCTCCCGCAAAAAAGACCAATTGCCCGCCACGACGAACCCATGCATCAATAGATTTCAGGGTAAGAACATCACACTTTTTCAACTCATTGGCACATGCTACGACAATATCTGCTCCATCCAAGTCGCGAGGATCCTCTGCAAGCGGGGCAGAACTTCGACTGGACAGCACAAAACGAGGACGAGTGCCATCTTCATCAGCAAGTAATCGACCAACTCGTTCGATTCCTACTGGCTTACCAATGACAAGGATAACTTTATCTGTCGATGGAGCAGGCGGCGACAAAGAGATCGATGTCGCGTTTGTTATACTTTTCTCATGATGAATTAACACATTTCCATTTGGCCTACCAAATCGAACACAAAACCTTGCAAGAAACGTATTGTCTTTTTTTTTGATGTCGGCTGGTGGCGAGATAACCCATTGCCCATCAGGATCTTGGACACTGGCATAGAGAGGGCTTTTTTCTTCGGCCAGTTCAATCCAAATCGGCGTCCATGAGCCGGTACGATAAAAACCATTAAACCCTACAGAAATCTGTTCGGGAGAAATGTCGCCTGCAAACACTGTGAGAGCAGAGAAACCAATTACTATCAGGCAAGCAAGTTTCTGGAACATGAATCTTCTCAACTAAGGTTTCTCGGCATCGGGGCAGGTACATGCAAGACTGCCACACCCAGGGCAACCTTGACCATACTTGCGAGCAACTGCCTCTTCTAAATCAACTCCCACTACATTTGCAATTGTCACAAGCCAGGCAAGCACATCTGCGAACTCAAGTGCCTGCTCTTCGTGTGAACCGGTTCGTAAGGCGGTTGCCAACTCACCAACTTCTTCAGTGAGCCACATAAAGGTTCCTTCAACTCCTCGGGCGGCATCTTTTTCATGATACATCTGACGTATCAGATTCTGAAACTCACCAAGCGTCATAGCGTGCTTTCATTGGAGATTCAAAAAAACGTAGTAAAAACCTTTCCGTAGTGTAATCAATTCATGAAATTACGGGCAGGACACCCGAAGTATGGTGAGAGAATCGATTGTTACGATACATTTGGTAGCTTGTAGGAGCCATTCATTTCTTCTGTTTTATAAAGACCGATGACAAACACACGCACTATCCGCATCTTTGACACAACCCTTCGTGACGGTGAACAGTCACCCGGCGCGAGCATGAACCATACTGAAAAGCTTGAAATCGCTCAGGCACTGGGATCGCTCGGTGTGGATATCATAGAGGCCGGTTTTCCGATTGCCTCTCCCGGAGACTTTGAAAGCGTTCGTGACATTGCTTCTGCTGTAACAGGCACAACCATTTGTGGACTTGCACGCTGCAACGATACAGACATCGATCGTGCATGGCAGGCGCTTCAACCAGCCAAGCAACCACGGATTCATGTTTTTCTTGCCACCAGTTCCATTCATCGTGAATTCAAGCTTCGCATGACTGAGGAAGAAGTGGTGGATCGAGCTGTCGCAGGTGTTCGTCGTGCTCGAAATCTTTGTGCTGACATCGAGTTTTCTCCTGAAGATGCCGCTCGTACTGAGATAGATTTCCTGTGTCGAGTGATAGAGTCAGTTATTGAGGCTGGTGCAACAACAATCAATATTCCAGATACTGTCGGTTATGCGACGCCGTCACAGATGCATTATGTCATCAAAAGTCTTCGGGAGCGTGTTCCTAACATTGATAAAGCAGTTATTAGTGTTCATTGCCACGATGACCTCGGTTTAGCCGTGGCAAATAGCTTGGCTGCCCTCGAAGCTGGCGCCGGACAAATAGAGTGCACAATAAATGGCATCGGTGAACGAGCAGGCAATTGCTCCCTTGAGGAAGTTGTCATGGCGCTTCGAACCCGCCGAGACTATTTTCAAGCTGACACAAATATCATTTCTCAAAAGCTCGTTCCCACAAGTCGCCTCGTATCGACTATCACAGGCATCTCTGTTCCTCGAAACAAGGCTATTGTTGGCCGGAATGCCTTTGCGCATGAAGCAGGCATCCATCAGGATGGCATGCTCAAAGAACGGAGCACGTATGAAATCATGCGACCAGAAGATGTAGGTCTGGAACGTACCGATCTTGTGTTGGGCAAGCATAGTGGACGTGCTGCCCTTGCCGATCGAGCAAAAGCACTTGGCTATCAACTCTCACCAGACCAACTTCGAACAGTCTTTGAACGATTTAAGATCCTCGCTGATCGAAAAAAGGAGATTTATGACGGTGATATTGCAGCCCTTTGCGAACAACAATTCGCAACTCTTCCAGAGTATTACGTTTACGACGGATACGATCTTTCTTGTCAAAGTGGCTCTGCACCAACGATAACATTGCGGATTCTTCATGATGGCCAACGTCAGTCTGTGTCTATTACTGCAGGAGATGGTCCCGTTGATGGCATATTCCTTGCCATCGAGCGGATCACCGGCATCACAACGGTGTGCCGTGATTTTCGCGTTCAGGCTGTCACGGTTGGCAAAGATGCGCAAGCCGAGGTCACTGTTGAGTTGGAACATGCGGGACAGCAGCAGCGAGGTCGAGGGGTATCAACCGACTCTCTTGAAGCCTCTGCGAAAGCGTTTTTAGCAGCCATCAATCGCTTCGCAACAGGCCGCCCCCAGCCGCGTCTTCATCCTCAACAGCCTTAGTGATACATCAAATAATCAACAGTGATCAGGCCATTGCACTGATCTGTTTGGTCTCATTATTGAGGCATTGAGACGTTCCAAGCCTTCATAGGTGAGAAGAGCTAAATTGCTTCCTGACCACGCTCACCGGTTCGAATACGGACACACTCATCCATCGGTAAAACAAAAATTTTTCCATCACCAATTTCTCCGTCCTCACCAGATCGTCCTCCCTTCATAATGGCTTCAATCGTTGATTCAACAAAGTCATCGTTCACCGCAATTTGAAGTTGCACTTTGCGGAGAAGGTTTATGCCGATCTCGTGACCTCGGTACGTTTCTGCATGACCGCGCTGGCGACCGAATCCCTGCACATCCAAGACAGTGAGGCGAAAGACATCGACCTCTGCAAGGCATTGCTTGATATTCTCAAGTTTACTCGGCTGAACAATCGCAATTACGAGTTTCACGAATAATTATTTCCTTCAGGTATCGAACTGCTTGAACCTACATACCAGGATGTATCATACACCGTTCAAAAATACCTCACAACAAAACACCGTCCACGTGTGTAGATCCCTTTCCGAAATTACTCACTCTCCATTCGAAAGAGACGTCCTATACTTCTCGCATGGAAACAACTGACATCAGTCTTCTTCTTTCACTTGACCGTGAAGAGCGGATCTCCAAATTCTCCTCTTTTTTACCCCTCCATAACCTGCACGATCCATCACCTGCCGCCTGTGCGTCTTCAATTCGTGGAGGGCGACAGGCAGCATTACACAAACTGTCTGCATTGGATCCAGTTGCGTATGGAAATTCTCGTAATTATACCGATGGTTCTGTTTCCCGACTTTCTCCATGGATTCGCCATGGGGTTCTTTCTTTGGCTGAAGTTCGTGACACAGCACTTGCATTCTCACCTTCCCCTCAGGCAGCAGAAAAGTTTATTACGGAATTAGGCTGGCGATTTTATTGGCGAAAAGTTCAGGCATCTCTTCGTCATCAGATCCGACACAACATTGAGCCACCTCGTGTCAAGTCAAGGCAACACAAGGCTGCAACATCCATTCCAGAAGATGTGCTCAATGCTCAAACGGGCATGGACTGTATTGATACTTTTGTGAAGCAACTGCATAACAACGGTTGGCTTCACAACCATGAACGGATGTGGCTTGCATCTTGGCTTATTCACTCCCGCGGT
Source organism: Pirellulales bacterium (assembly GCA_039831735.1). Lineage (GTDB taxonomy): Bacteria > Planctomycetota > Planctomycetia > Pirellulales > UBA1268 > CACORA01. The sequence continues at coordinate 1,165 of JBDOMS010000533.1, read as the reverse complement.
GTTCGCTGGCAGGACGGGGCAGATTGGTTTCTTTCCCACTTGCTTGATGGTGACCTCGCAAGCAACCATCTCTCCTGGCAATGGATTGCTGGCACCTTTTCATCGAAGCCTTACATTTTTAATCGTGAGAATGTGGTACGTTTTACACACGGAACGTTTTGTAAAAACTGTCATCTTTTTGGCAGGTGTGATGTAGAGGGCAGCTATGACGACTTGACCAGAAAACTGTTTGTGGGTGAATGCTCTACTCAACCTCCAAAACACATCCCCCCTGCCCCTCCCTGGCAAACCGACTGCGACCATATCTCGGACAGACCGCTCGTATGGATAACGCTTGATTCTCTCTCTGCAACAAGTCCTGCTGCAGCACACTCTTCAAACAGCTTAAAATTATTTGTTTTCGATCCTAGATGGTTTTCAAGAGAAAAACCATCGCTGAAACGACTTACTTTTATTTTTGATTGTCTTGCAGACATAGACGGGCTCCACATTTTTTTTGCTGACACAGCCTCCGCGATACTGGAGTTCGCCTCTTTTCATGGCTGCGATGATGTGATCCTTACATCAACCTCATGCCCCGAAATACGTTCTATCACCGATCGGCTTATCCCTCACATGCCCGTGCATGTTATGGCTGAGGATCCGTTTTGCGATGACGCTCGCGTAACGGACATTAGGAGATTTTCTCGATTCTGGAAAAATGTGTCCTCATCCGCGTTGCGCCCAACATTCCAACAGTGAATCTCGAGACTAGAGCACACCAAGCGCTTCGACAAAACCACATAGAATCTCAGCGGGAATTGACGCCTCTACACCCTCAGGGAGTACGCCAACATCATATCCTGCCTTTTTCAACTGTTCACAGTCAGACACAATTCGTGACGGCAACGCACCGTCAGTCCGTGATGGAGCAAATAAGATCCACCGAAATCTTCCTGGCTCCGCAGTTCTAATCTTTGACTGCCTTGGTAAAGCAGCTTCATGAAGTACAACACCCCGAATAGCTGGACCAAGCGTTTCCGCGACAAGCCAACTAAACGCCCCACCAGCCCCTGTTCCAGAAACAGCTAATCGCAATTCATCAATATCACGGCGACTACGAAGTGAATCAATAGACCGAGCAACATTTTGAATATCTGCACGGCCCCACCGCTGAGGATCGGCT
>JBDOMS010000198.1:0-5518 GCA_039831735.1 Pirellulales bacterium | reverse complement strand
GGCACCATCAACACGGACTTCGAGTGATTTTGGCTTAACCTGACGAAGTGTTTGAGTTGCAAGTACATGCTCAACTTCACTGGTTCCTATCCCAAATGCAAGGGCCCCCAATGCACCATGTGTAGCGGTATGGCTATCCCCGCACACGATTGTCATGCCAGGCTGAGTGATTCCGAGCTCTGGTCCAATGACATGGACAATACCTTGGTCAGCATCTCCGAGGTCAAACAGTCGCACCCCAAATTCATTGCAGTTATTTCGAAGTGTATCAATCTGCTGTTTGGAGACAGGGTCTGCAATCGGTAGACGGCGGTCAGTTGTGGGCACATTATGATCGGGAGTGGCGAACGTAAACTCTGGTCGGCGAACACGGCGACCAGCTAAGCGAAGGCCTTCGAAAGCCTGTGGGCTGGTTACTTCGTGAACAAGGTGTCGATCGATATAGAGTAGAGGAGCCTCACCTGCCGGTGAGCAGACAATGTGGTTATCCCAGATTTTATCGAGGAGAGTTCGAGCAGGCATGGTGATGATACGAGTTAGTGGAAAAAACAATAGTTTGTAATGTAGCAAACTCAAGCGGGAGAGCGTATGGGCTCATCCTTAAGTGGAGCAAGAAACCCTTTTTTGAATACAAGGCGTTCTTGACTGAGAAGATATGACGGAAAAAGGGAGGCGGGCTGTTTGCCCTTCCCTACCCTGCTTTTCGTAACACAGTCCGAGACGCAAGGCTGCTTATTTCTGACGCCGAAACGACTTTCCATGAAGTCGTCTGCCCTCTGTTCTGTTCTTCTCTGAGAATGAGGGACGTTTGACTCGTTATTCTCTGAATAAAAAACCAACATCGATCAAGATGATTTTGAATAACCACCGAATCAATTAAGATGAGGTCAAAGATTCCAATATGATTGCACAATCTGGCCAAAGAGATGTCCACCTGCCCCGGTACAAGTTGCGTGTTCGCAAGGCCATGAAGTCGTTGGTGTGCCTGTTTGAGTGTAGGGCCCTGAGGCGCAGTATTTGATCGTCCCTCAAAATAATCAAGTCCGACAAAATGAATCGGATTGTCGCAAAGGGAATGTGCCAATGTGAGTAAACACTCACATCGCTCAAGGGAATGAATGCCAAGCTGCAGTATTCTTTGAGGCCGCTTCTGACTTACGTGTTTGAAAACTGCGCGGTCACACGCCGGTTTTGAAAAATTGTTCAGCCAAATTCGTTTGACAAATCCTACCCGAGGCATTGGTCGTCCAGTCATGCTAAAGACAGAAAGACGAGTCGGTTCTTCATTCCGGACTCGATATCATCTCACTCATGATGGGTTCGGCTTGCCCTTCCTTGAGACTCCAATCCGCTCGGGAATATCGGCAGAGATTACCCAGACTGCAGTTCAGCTACCTATTTTACGAATAGCTGCAGCAGCAGCATTTCGAACAGCTCGGACTGGGTCATCCTCTTCGACCAGCTCAAGGGAAGGTAACGCGGACTGAGCATGAGGGCCTATTTCACCAAGCGATACAGCTGCCTCGAGACGGACAAGGTCGCTCTTGGCTTTCAGGGCTTCTTCGAGACGAGGCATTGCTATCTCAAAAAACTCTGTATTGGTTGGGTCGATCTTCAAAGAGGCCCACACAGCAACCGTTGCCAAAAGCGTATCCTCAGACTGAGCAAGGGACTTGAGCTTCTCGAGCGCTGAAGACGCAGCTGCGCCGATGCTTCCCAAAGCATACGCGGCTGAGTACCTCGTCCCAGCAGCTTCAGAATCATCAGAAAGAATATTTTGAAGTTGAGAAACAGCTGGTGCTGCCTGCTTCCCAAGGGCACCAAGTGCAACTGCCGCCTCACTCCGTATTGCTGTTTCCTCATCTGTGAGCAAGGCAACTAAATCACTCGTTGCATCCACAGCATCCTTTCCGATGCCACGTAGGATTTCCAAGATGGCCCATCGGAGCTCACGGTTCGTTAGCTGTTTACGCAAAGGACCAACGGCATCTTGACCCATTCGAATAAGAGCAGCGCCTGCCCGATTACTTACATCTCGATTAGGGTCAGAGAGCATCTTGATGAACTCTGATGCAAGCTGTTCTTTTTGACCCTTGTCAGCAAGTTCAGCTAGATCAGAGAGGCCAGAAGTCGAGACGGCGCGAACGTTCGGTAGGTCACTAGAGAGACCAGCACGTAGTTTTGCAATGGCGTCTTTACGAAGTTCGATGTCTTCCGGATGAATTTTGGACTGTGCCCAAGATACTACCTCAGAAAGAAATTGGTTATCAGTTTTGAGAGCAACATTACGAAGTGCATCATCGCCATCCGCAGATTGAATACTTCCAAGTGCAAAGACTGCTGCAAACTGCAGGGAGGCATCTTCCTTGGAAAGTATATCGACAAGCACGGGAACAGCGGGCGATGCTTTTGGGCCAATGGCTGCAAGGGCGAGCATGGCCTGCATTTGTTCTTCCGGATCTCCCTCGCGCGTGAGCATTCCCAATTCATCAATGGCCGGAGATGCCTCTGGTCCGATTTCAGTGAGGGCCACTGCCGCCCAGTAACGGGTTTCAGGCACTTTGAGTGCTTCTTTCAAAACTGGCACTGCTTCATCCCCCATGTCTGCCAATGTGTGCAGCACTGGCATAATGACGGACGGTGCGATATCGCCTAGGCCTTGTGCAAAACTTTGAGCCAACTTCTTGTTATCTGGGCTAATGGCATATACCGCTCTGAGAGAGGCTCTGCGAACGCGAGGGTCAGTATGAAGAGAAGCAGCAAGGAGCGGATCAATAGCATTGTCGTAGAGCATTTTATCCTGAGGAGAGATCTCATCATGATCATCATCAATATGAATGTGTCGAATTGATGCAGCCGCTTGAGCCGCCGTAATAGGATCTTCATCTGTGAGCAAACTTGTGAGATCAGGAATTGCTGAAACAGCATCCTCTCCAATAAGTCCAATCGTTCGAACTGCATGCCATCTCACCTTGGCATCAGGTTGTTTGGTAAGTTTTAGAAGTTCGGGTAATGCACCTCTGGCACGAGATCGCATTGTCCCCAATGCATCAATCGCACGAATCAATGACGCACTGTCAGTTGCTGTCGCAAGAGTGTTCTTGAGACCGTCCAGCGAGGAGGAAGTTGTGTTTTCTGTAGACTGAGGGCTTATTATTTTGGTGGCAGGTTTGTCTACGGGTTGAGATGCATGCGAAGTGGTCGCATTTCCCTTGACATTGCCAACTTGAGCAGACTGCTTCTCGCATCCCACATGCCAGAGAATGGCAAGAGCGAGCCCCCATTTGGCTATACGACGATGATTCATATACTCGAGTCCTTTTTTAGCGAATAGCTGCCCACAAATGTCAAAAGGCCTTTTTCTCAATATCAAGCCCATAGTTGGTTGAATAGTTTTGAACCAACGTCGCCCGATCCGATGATTTGAAGTATACTTCCGAATGAAGTTTCAGTGCATAGTCCGGCTGGACAATTTTTAATCTCGACCGAATTCGCCGTGGTGTTTTCTCAAAAAGAGGCTGTTTATGGAATACTTCGTACTATTTTTCAGGAAAGGTAATTCTTTGAGAGATGGTCTGCGATATTCGGTTGCAATGATAGTGCTGACTTCAGCCTTTGGCATACCAGCTCTTGCTCAATGGGGAGGTTTTGGAGGCTACCGTCGTGGAGGGTATGCATCAACGGCAGGTCAGGCTGCATCATATGGAATGTCAGAAATGATGCGAGCGCAGGGATATGAGAATCTTCAAAACTCTGAGGCGTCCAAAAACTGGGAGGACGCAAAGACAAAGCAAATTCAAAATAGACAGCTATGGACGGACACCTACTTCGATATGCGAAAAACAAATCGTGAGGCAAGAGCTGCTGAAGCTGGTCCCCTGATTACTCACGATCAGGCAATTCGGATGGCAGCTATGGGAGCGCCTCCGCGCCTCATCTCCACACAACTCGATCCAGTTACTGGTCACATTCAGTATCCGATGGTGCTACAGGATGATCTCTTCAAGCCTTACCGAGAGGAACTCGATAAAATGTTTGCAAAGAGAGCATCTTCAGGTGGGAGTGTAAGTTTCGGTGATTTGCAGGATATTCAGACAACGGTTGCAAAATTTACTGATGCTTTGAAAGAACACGTGGATAAGTATCCGGCGGGGGCGTACGGTCAGGCCCGGACATTTCTTGATAGCTTGAAGCATGAAGCATCGATGCCATCAAGCTAGAAGTGAGACAGATGTCAGGTGTCCAGCCTCTTGGATGGAGTGCGTACGCCTATTAGCAATGGCATTGTCATCAATCGACATATTCCAGAGAGTATAAAGACAGCGAAGTATGCCGACTGGTTTTCGCCAAGCCATCTCAGGATAGTGCCGCCTGAAGCGGCACCTGCAAGTGTTGCTAAAGAGAGCCCAAGGTTGTGAATGGTCACGACTCCTGTTCGTTCTCGATGGTGCACTGCATCGAAAAAAAGAAGAGATGTTGCAAGTTCATAGCCAGCCCAAAAAATACCCGCCATCACTTGGACTGCCATCAGGTAAACAACATTTGATGAGACTAACCAAAGTGATGAAAGAGGGATGATGCTCATTGCACCAAGTCTTAGCAGCCGGTCTGATCCCATCTTTTTCCCAAGTTTTCCAAAAATGGGCATGGCACTCGCCTTTGCAAGCAAGCCCGTTCCGACGACAAGCATATAAGCGGCATAGGAAAATTGCCGATTGTCAAGCATGTATGGCGTGAAATACGGTGCACATAACTGGGCGGAAAAAGCAAACGCCCATAGAAAAGCCATGAGTGCTCCAGCCGGTGAATTCACGATGGCACGTATCTTTCGCCAGAAGTGGTGTAGGGGATTGCCTCTGGTGTCTCTGTGAATACATTTTCGACTCCTGTACGTGCTGCCTTCAGACAGTCTCGGTGAAACTTCTCGACATGCCAGGAGACAGAGCGTTGAAATTGTTCGACTGACCGATGCCACTGCAAAAAGACAGGCAAATACAGGAAGAACGATGTCGAATTGTTCGGCAACCTGAAGAGCGAGCCCGGCCAATAAGAAGCCAATCAGCGTTGCCAAATGAGCGAGTCTGTTCCGCTGGGCGAAATAGGCTGCACGAATCTGGGCGGGAATAAGGATGCCCATCCATGTGTTCCAGGCAGGCACACCAGCCATGCCAGCTGACCAATAAATACTTGTGATTACCAGGAGTTGAAAAAAAGATGCTTCTCCCTGAATTGCCCAAAAAATCAGAGGAAGAAAGCTGACTGATTGAATAGTCGTGCAACCAATCACCCACAACCTATTGCTACCGAGGCGATTGACGGCTGTCGGAGTAATAAGCTGTACGATTGCTGCGATGAGAATAGACAGGCTCGGAATCAGTCCTGCTGCGACTGGGCCCAGGCCAAGAGCAAGAACAAAAGCCGGGAAAAAAATTTCTCCACATCCGATCATAATGCTGTACGCAGTAGCATCAGCGGTAGAAATGAATAAATCTCGGCGGAGTAAACTTGCTGTTTTAAA
>JBDOMS010000221.1:0-5560 GCA_039831735.1 Pirellulales bacterium | reverse complement strand
CGCCGTAGTGCCGAGAAATCCGCGACGGCCCAGCATGCGGTCAGTTCGAAATCCCTTTGTATTTCCAGTCTTCATGAGTAGATGCAATCTACCATGTGAAGCGGACTTTTCCGACATTTGGCCACAAAGGAATCCAACTCATGCTCCTTGTGATGACCTTTATTGAAATATTGATTTTGAAAACCTGAATATGAAAACCCCAATCCACCTAAGGATACCTCTCCGAGCTACTGCTTTTCAAACCATTTTCAGAAAAAGAAGGAAATGGACATTGTTTCGTATTCCCAAGACTAGCTCCTACGCGTCCAGCCTGACACAGCCCATATCAATCTGAGAGAAACACTGCTACGAAGACGGGCTATCGTTCACAAAAAAACGGCCTCAACTTGAAACACCACTAAATGTAACCGTGGAACAACCCTACAATTGCAGACGATTCTCACCACAACGTATGATCACTAGATCGCTCTACACGTAAAGAGCATACGATCGGCCACAGTCACAAGTGACACGGACGCCCTCCACATAAAAACAACATGAAGATTATTCGTTTTCTAACCGCGGGCCACGAACACCTTGGGGTATTACATCATGATGGTGCCACGACGTTGCTGGATGGCAACCCCTTTGAATCAAAAGAGTTTTATGATACAGGCACACCGATACAGGTTGAAAAGTTACTCGCGCCTGTTGAACCGCGAGATATTCTGTGCATCGGTCTAAATTACAAAAAACATGCAGCGGAAAGTGGAGCCAAACCACCAACACACCCCGTTCTTTTCCTCAAAAACACAGGCGCACTACAAAATCCTGAAGACCCAATCGAACTCCCACGGAAACTCCATAGTGATCAAGTGGACTATGAATGTGAACTCGCTGTTGTGATCGGAAAGCGGTGCCATAATGTCTTACGAGATAACGTGAACGACTTCATCTTGGGATATACATGTGCAAATGATGTGTCTGCCCGAGATTGGCAGATGAGCGGGGGAGGGCAGTGGTGCCGCGGGAAGACTTTTGCAACCTTTTGCCCTCTTGGGCCTGCTATTGTGACTCAGGATGAGATTCCAAATCCAAATAATCTCAACATCAAAACCCTATTGAATGGCCAGACCATGCAGGACTGGAATACATCTGACATGATTTTTGATATTCCGGCACTCATTGAGTTTTTGTCAGCAAGTACCGTTCTTCAACCAGGCACCGTCATCCTTACCGGAACACCTCATGGAGTAGGATTTGCACGAAATCCACCCGTCTTTCTTAAGGCTGGTGATCGTGTGACTGTGGAAATCGAACACGTTGGTAGCCTATCGAACCCGGTTATTGAAGAACTCGTAACTTGATACAACCTTCAATTGATTCACGCTCAACACCCCACATTCACTTCTGAGAATGAAAGAATTATCTGACAACAGTTCCTGCAGGGGTATCACAGAAACAGCCCACACTTCAATTGATGGTATTCCTTACACATTGATTGACATTCACGTGCATGCCGTAGCGCCGTTCACACTTCTCATACATTAGGGAGAAAATTCATGTCCTTCTCATCAAGTAAAGCAGGGGCTCTTATCTGCACAATCCTCTTTTGCATGTCTTCAGATCCAGTTCGTGCCGCACCTCTACAGGTATTTATCCTCGCAGGGCAATCCAATATGGAAGGCCACGCAAAAACCGAAACCTTTGACTACATCGGCGATGATCCCAAAACAGCATGGCTACTGAAGAAGATGAAAAACCCGGATGGCTCCCCATACGTGTGCAAAAGTGTCTGGATAAGCTATTTGACTGGCATCGGTGACAATAATGGAGAAGGCCACGGCAAACTGACAACTGGGTATGGCTCGAGAAGAAACCCGTCAGAAGACGGCGGGAAAATTGGTCCTGAATACATGTTTGGGATCGCCATGGAAGAAGCACTCGATGCCCCAATCCTGATTATCAAGACAGCATGGGGTGGCAAATCGTTGTTCTATGATTATCGACCACCAAGTGCAGGAATCTACCCACGAACAGAACAAGATATCGAGAAAGGAAGAAATACAGCAGAGAAATCTGGGCATTACTATCGCCTCATGATCCAGCATGTAAAAGACATTCTCAAAAACCCCAAACAGGCATGTCCCTCATTCTCTGAACAGGATGGCTATGAGATTTCTGGTTTTGTGTGGTTCCAGGGGTTTAACGACCTTGTGAACAGAAATGTCTACCCTGTACTGCCAAAAGACAGTTCTGAAAATCGCTTTCAACTCTACGGTGAGCTTTTGAGTACGTTTATTCAAGACGTACGGAATGATCTCAATGCACCGAAGATGCCCTTTGTGATCGGGGTCTTAGGGGTAAATGGTTTTGATGCCAATCCTGATAACCTTCAATTCCGCATGGCAATGGCTGCCCCCACAGCAGTGCCTAAATTTCAAGGAAATGTTATGGCCGTTGAAACAGCACCATTCTGGGATGTACAGCTGGCTGCCATTCAATCGAAACGAGAGAAGGTGAAGCAGATGGCGTATCTTCTCCGGACAGAAAACCCCAGAGAAGCTAATAGAGATGGAACCATGACAAAGGAACAGCAGCGAGAATACCTTGAGGAATATGAAGAAAAACTCATCTCTCCTGAAGAACGGGCTTTACTTCAAAGGGGTGCATCAAACGCTGGTTATCATTATTTGGGGTGTGCAAAAACATTCGCATTAATGGGCCATGCGTTTGCTGACGCCATGCAAATCATGATAGATCAATGATGAGTGCGTTAATCTGTTACGTCCTCTAACCAGTGCAGATGATGCTCAAGCATTGCTTCAACACGCTCTGGTTGAGTTGCAACGTAATTGTTCTGCTCTGGTTGATCCTCAGCGAGAAAGAAAAGGTTTGTGGGCAGGGCTTTTTCCCCCAACAGTTTCCAGTCTCCCTCTAGTACTGCCCATCGATTTCCCCACTGCCAGTGCAGCTTCTTATACGGTGACGGGATACTTGCATCTTGTATGAGTGGCACAAGACTGTGACCATCAAGGTCATTCTCTTGCATTGGAACTCCACAGAGTTCTAGAACCGTAGGAAACCAATCCATTGCCGAGACCGTTTGGTGCCGAACAGCCCCATGAGGCAGTTTTGATGGGTATCGTATGACAGCTGGAACACGAATACCTCCTTCGAGAAATGTGCCCTTGCATCCGATCCATTGACCGGTGTTTCCACCCCCTCCATGTGCACCATAATTTTTTCCCTCAGGGAAACCGCTTGGGTGCTGTCGCCCTTTGATCTGATAATCCTCCTCCGAGTGACCATTGTCACTCATGCAAATCACAATCGTATTATCTGTAATCCCACATTCATCGAGCTTCTCTAATACTTTGCCGATTTGATTGTCTGTTGTAGAGATCATTTTTGCATAGGACTGACGAGGCATCCTCATATCCTTATAACGATCATCAAATATCGCGTCAGATTGTTCTGGATAATGGGGTGTATTGAATGCCAGCAGAAGAAAAAAAGGCGATGAATGGTTCTCGTCAATAAAACTCAGTGCCCGACGTGTAATCAGATCAGGAAAATATTTTCCCTGAGCAAAAACTTCTCGTGCGCCTTCATAAAGATCATGAAAACCGTTTTCATGTAGAAAAAAATGGTTGTAGTTATCTATAAATCCTCCTCGAAGTCCAAAGAACTCGTCAAACCCCTGCCTCGTCGGACCATGATCTTTGTCCGCACCAAGGTGCCATTTGCCGAAGAGGGCCGTCTGGTACCCGACCGCCTGCAAAGCCTCTGCAAGCGTGATCTCTGAAAGCAAAAGATTTCTTCCCTTGGGCCCTTTTGCATTTCCCTGTGTCCACATATTGACGTCACCACGCTGTGGATAGCGACCTGTCAATAACATCGCCCGAGATGGACAACACACCGTATGTGCGTAGGCACGTGTAAAACGAACACCTTCATGCGCTAATCGATCAATACTTGGGGTGTACAAATCGGAAGAACCAAAACAGTTCGCATCAAGTGTGCCCTGATCATCTGTAAAAAAAATAACAACATGCGGCCGGGATGGCTCAACAGCATGACTGGCTGAAAGGAGCACGACAAGTCCTCCTGCGATCATTAGAAAACAGCAAAATAATTTTTTCATGATGTGCCTGGTTATCCAATGCTTCTCTACGAAATCGAATAACGGATTGTATCGAAGAATTAGTGGAGAATCGACACGACGAGCAACGACTTGTTTCCTTTTATTGACTATGAAATACTTGCATTTGTCATCATATCTTGAGCTTTCAAGAGTGGTGTACAAAAGTAACAGTTCTTCTATGCACGCCCTCTAGAATGAGTGTTTCCATGCGCAGCAACAATCTTTTCTTCTCATTGATCCTTGTTCTGTTTTTCATACCCATGACAGAAACTCTTTCAGCGAGCGATAGTCCGGTATATGAACTTCGCGTTTACACATGTGAGCCAGGAAAACTTGAAGCGCTCCACAGCCGTTTCCGCAACCACACGATGAAGATTTTTGAAAAGCATGGAATAAAAAACATTGCCTACTGGACCCCAACAGAGGGCGACAAAGCCTCAAACACCCTCGTGTACCTTCTTGAACATAAAAGCCGAGCGGCTGCAGACGAATCCTGGATGGGTTTTCGAAACGATGCGGAATGGAAAGCCGTGGCTGCAAAAAGCAGAGAAGATCATGGCAAGATTCTTGCACACAAACCTGAATCAACGTACTTGATTGCAAACGAGTATTCCCCCACCATCCAACCTGTTGATCAGACAAAAACTTATGAACTGCGTACGTACACAACCAATCCTGGAAAGCTCAAGCTCCTCAACAAAAGGTTTGGAGGTGGCGAAGTGGCAATCTTCCATCGTGTTGGCATGAATTCAGTTGGATACTGGACACCTCAGGATTCACCAGCATCTGAGAATACACTGGTGTACATGCTGCAGCACAAGACACGAGACAATGCAAAAAAATCGTGGCAGGCATTTGCAAGTGATCCCGAGTGGAAAGAGATGCGTGCGGAAACTGAAAAAGACGGCAAGTTTCTTTCCAAAAGGCCAGAATCAATGTTTCTGAAGCCAACAGAATACTCCCCAAAACCTACTCTCATCTCACAATAGGAGTGACTGAACGATTGGAATAGCAATAGAGATGGTTCGTTCGACTCCGATGGTTCTCGTTGAGGCCACAACAAGAAATAGAGGTGATGTACGAACGAAAGTCGACGTGCTTACTCCCTTGCTGGCTTCGTGACTCCTGCACTAATTTCATATGACTCGTTTGGTAACACTCACAACAGATTTTGGTTTTGGATCTGGCTACGTCGCTGAAATGAAGGGGCGTCTCCTTCATGCAAAAACGCCTCTGCGCCTTGTTGATATTTCACACAACATACCTTCCCATGACGTGCGATCGGCATCATGGCTCCTTGGGCAGGTCTGCCATGGATTTCCAGTGGATACGCTTCACATCATCGTTGTGGACCCAGGCGTTGGAACTGAACGAAGAATGATTTGGGCACGCATTGGAAATCAAGAGTTTATCTGCCCTGATAATGGGATTCTT
>JBDOMS010000643.1:0-5579 GCA_039831735.1 Pirellulales bacterium | reverse complement strand
CTCGGACTATTGCCTCCACCCTCCAGATACAGCCATTCATCTTCCAGCCACTCAACTTTCTGAATGGCAGTTTCCCGCCCAAGATTACAGTACTTTGAACCCGGCAACGGTCGAGCACAAAGATGTGGCATGTACCATTCACCTGTTGAGGTCTCCACGAGACTTGCGTGACCTGCTTTTTGTAACGGTGAATCTGGTTTTCCTGCAGAGGTCAGTATTGGGTTCTTTGGGTGAACTTCATACGGTCCATAAAGATTCTTTGATCGAGCCATTGTTACCGCATGGTCGTACTCAGTACCGCCCTCCGCGGTGAGGAGGTAGTACCAATCGTTGCGTTTGTAGAGATGCGGGCCTTCGGTAAGTCTGATGGGACTACCTGTAAAAATGGTCTGTGGTGTTTCTATCAATTCCTTTTTCTGAGCATCGAACTGTTGAAGATTAATTCCATGAAAAGGATGACGGTGAGACCGATGATCCCAGACCATATTAAGCCAATACTTTTTTCCATCATCATCGTGAAAAAGCGACGGATCAAAACCAGATGAATTGATAAACAAAGGGTCCGACCACGGCCCATGAATATCCGGCGCGGTGATGAGATAATTCGGGGTATCCTTCGTAGCTGATTCATGCTGATGGACAACCGTATAACAAAGATAAAAAAGACCGTCTTGAAAACTGAGCGCAGGGGCCCACACCCCCCCAGAACTTGGAACTCCTCGGAGGTCAAGAAGGCGTGTATCGCCCAACGCGTGTGTGAGCAATCGCCAATTCACGAGATCACGGGAGTGATGAATTGACACTCCCGGAAACCACTCAAACGTAGAGGTTGCAATGTAATAATCGTTACCAACCCTGCAAATAGAGGGGTCTGGATGGAAACCAGGCAGAATCGGATTACGTATGAACTGGCGATGCATCATAGACAGCAGAACACAACATTTTGAAAAACTGAGAGGGACAGGTGACTTCTCGGCTTCGATGACATAGAATTTTTCCCGGGTCTATTACAGTGTTCACTTTAAAAAGCATAATGCCAGTAGATTTCACGCATTCGCTCATAGAAATATTGTTTCGGAGTTCCGAATAATCCCAATGTCTCGAAAATCTGTTGCTCTTCTGATTGAAACGTCCAACGGGTACTGCCGTGGCCTTCTTGAGGGTGTGATCGCCTACATGAAGGAGAAAGGCAATTGGTCCGTCCACATTCAACAGACTTCTACCGACCAGCCACCAACATGGCTCCAATCATGGAATGCCGATGGGATCATTGCTCGCATTTATACGGATTCTTATGGCCAACAGTTGCTGAAACTCGGTATCCCAATTGTCGATCTGAATGCTGCTCGCCATGTCAAAGGAATCCCTTGGGCAGATATAGACGATGAAGCGATTGCAAAACTCGCTTTTGACCATTTTGCAGAACGGGGTTTTAAGAATCTTGCTTTCTGCGGAGATTCACAATTCGCATGGTCGCTGAGACGCAGTGAGCAATTCCGTGGACTAGCAGAAAAGGAAGGCAGAAAGTTTTTCGAATACACATCCCCTGCGAGCCTTGAGGATGGACCAAACCTCGCCGCTGACAAACAACATTTGGCGACGTGGATCAAACAACTTCCACAGCCAATAGCAATCATGGCATCCCATGACGCTCGAGCACAACGGATTTTGGATGTGTGTAATGAGCTTCATGTTTCTGTTCCAGAAAAAATAGCTGTCCTCGGGGTTGACGATGATCGGCTCATCTGTGAACTCTGCGAACCGACATTATCGAGTGTGATTCCGGACACAAAACGCACAGGCTACGAGGCTGCAGAACTACTGGACAAAATGATGGATGGAACATCCACATTGACAGAGGAGCCTTTTCTCACAAAACCACTTGGAATCCATCAACGAGAATCAACAAATACACTTGCAGTTGAGGATAAAGATATTGCAAAAGCGCTCCATTTTATACGTAACCACGCGCTCGAGAACATCAGAGTCAATGATGTCCTTGGTGAGATATCACTTTCTCGCCGAACATTTGAACATCGGTTCAAGAGATGGGTCGGCTGTACGCCTCATGAAGAAATTCAGCGGGTGCGAATGAACCGGGTGAAAGCTTTTCTCATAGAAACTTCTCTATCCGTACAAGAGATTGCAAAAAGAACTGGCTTTGAACATGCCGAGTACTTGGCGGCCGCGTTTCGTCGTGAGAATGGATTGACTCCATCTGAATTTCGTTCCCGCGAGTCACATTATCCCTGACATGCCATGGTTGACCAATAATGAAACACACCACAGTAGTACAATACGTGCTCTTTTCGATCCTTGCCTTGTCAGCAGGCATTTCGATTGCGACTGGGGAAGAAATTCTTCGTCACAAACCAACAGAAGAGTGGATTTCACTCTTCAATGGTCATGACCTCTCTGGATGGACAGTAAAAATTACTGGCCATCCTATTGGAAAAAACTTTGCAAATACATTTCGGGTTGAGGAGGGGATACTAAAAGTTTCCTATGACAACTATGAACTATTTGATGATCAGTATGGACATCTGTACGCAAATGTTCCGTACTCCCATTATCGCCTGCGTATGGAATACCGCTTTATTGGTGAGATGATGAAGGATGCTCCGAAGTATGTAAATCTGAATAGTGGATTGATGATTCATTCACAATCACCTCAAAGCATGAAACGAGACCAAAAGTTTCCCGTAAGCTTAGAGTTTCAATTTCTTGCCGACGAGGGGACCGGTAAGCGACCAACAGGGAATGTTTGCACACCAGGCACAAATATTGAAATCGATGGCAACCTTGTCACGCAACACATTGTACAGTCTTCTGGACCCACGTTTCCGGCGCACGAATGGGTTCGTATTGAAATTGAAGTACGAGGAAATGACAGAGTCATTCATCGCGTCAATGGCCAGGAGGTCCTTCGCTACGAGCACCCACAACTCGACCCGGAAGGACGCGTCGAATCAACTGACGAACTCATTGCCTCAGGCTCACCATCAGATCTACACTTTGGATTCATCGCATTACAGGCCGAGGGTCAGCCCGTATGGTTCAGAAACATTGAACTGCAGTCACTTGAATAGTCGTATCGAAAGCTCTTGTATCAAGCTGATCCTCATGGATGTATCGCCTCATATCCTTTCCCGAGACTAGGGCATGGCATGTCCCAGCAACCAAACGTATTCTCATTGACATCGTCCTAAGGTAGGGTTCTATGCCTTCACGAACTCGCAGAAAAAAACATAAAGCCACACCTGACCAACCGTCCAACACCCGTGGTTCGGAGCTAATCTTTCCTCGAATCGAGACGGTTACAACGGCAGCACTAATCGCTACTTCATTCCTCAGTGCATTTCTTCTTTTTCAAGTACAGCCGATCTTGGGCAAGATCATTCTGCCGTGGTTTGGAGGAAGCCCAGCAGTATGGACGACGAGCATGTTTTTCTTTCAAGTGATGCTCCTGGCCGGATATTGCTACGCACATTTCCTGAATCATTTTTTTTCTATTACTGTGCAAGCCTGTGTGCATGTAACGGTCATCGGGCTTGCCGTTCTCTTGCTGCCAATTTATCCATCAGATACCTTGAAAACACTTGGACTTGATATCAATCCAACATGGAATGTCATTGAAGTTCTTGGACAAACTGTAGGGATTCAGTTCTTTCTCCTTTCAACAACTGCACCACTTACACAGGTGTGGTGGCAACGCATCTCTTGCCGATCTCCGTACTGGCTCTATGCGGTTTCCAATCTGGGATCGCTTTTGGCCCTGCTCAGCTATCCCTTTCTTGTCGAACCGTTACTTGGAACACAGTGGCAAGCTTTTCTGTGGACAATTCTTTTCACGTGTGTAGCGATCCTCATCGCCTGCTGCTGTATTGCATCAGTTCGTCTTGCTCAGGAAAAGCATACGACAGATTCCGTTCGAGGATCTGTGCCCAAAGAAGCAGGTCCTTCATGGAAGCACGTTGCCTCATGGATATTTCTTAGTAGTTGTGGATCTATTCTTCTACTGTCTATGACCAATCACCTTTCCCAAAACGTAGCTGTTGTACCGTTTCTTTGGGTCATGCCCCTGGCGGTGTACCTCCTGACCTTTATTTTGACTTTCAGTAGTCTCAAGATCTACCACCGGAATCTATTCGGTGCCATCATGCTTGCATCGACAACAGTGTGCGCACTGCTGTATGCAGATGATTCATTGCTCAACAACATTATTATTGTTGTGATTATCCATCTCACTGCACTGTTTTCTGGCTGCATGGTGTGTCACGGTGAACTTGTCAAACAGAAACCATCATCGCATCACCTCACAGGTTTTTATCTTGCTGTATCCGTAGGAGGAGCTGTTGGTGGTTTTTTTGTAAGCATTCTGGCGCCACTGATATTTCTGCAGTATTTTGAATACCCTCTTGTGCTCATTGCATGCTGGGGAATCTTTATCTGTGTTGCCTTACGAGACAAAGAAGGAAGTCTCTATCGAGGAAAACCGACATGGGCATGGGCACTCATCGTCATCATCTTTGCGTGCTTTGCAAGTTATCTTCAACGTGGAATCATAGAATACACCTCCGATGCCTTCATCTTAAGGCGAAATTTTTATGGTGTTCTTGCGGTGTTTGGCTTTAGGAGTGAACAAGGACCTGCACTCGGACTAAGAAATGGAACCATCCGACATGGCGAGCAATTCCTCGATGAAGCCAAGCGGGAAGAGCCGACCAGTTATTACACTCGATCATCTGGCCTGGGCTATGTGATGAAGTATTTGGAGACTCGCCCTAACAAGAAGGTAGGGATGCTCGGCCTTGGAGTTGGTACGATTGCTGCCTATTCGAAAAAAGGAGATATCTTTCGGGCCTACGAGATCAATCCTGCCGTCATTGAATTAGCGACATCACCAGACATATTTAGTTTCTGGGAGTTACTTCGAAAGCGAGGAGCGACAGGCACCATCATTGAGGGAGATGCTAGGCTGGCTCTCGAAAATGAATTAGCTCAAGGGGGCCCCCAAGAATTTGACGTTCTTGTGTTAGATGTCTTTTCAGGAGATGCCATTCCTGTTCATCTTCTCACGCGCGAGGCTTTTTCCGTCTATCGTAAGCACGTTGCCACGAATGGCGTGATTGCCATTCATATCAGTAATCGACACCTCGATCTTGCGCCTGTGGTTCATGGATTAGTCAAGGAATATGGACTCAAATCTGCACACATTGATGACACAGAAAGCGAGAGTACGTGGATGATCGTTTCTACCCTGACACTCTTGCAGGAGATTGCAGCAGCGTCTGGTGAAGAATACATCGATAAACCGGTTGATGATAATGTTGTGTACTGGACTGATGATTACAGCAACATCTTGAGCATTCTTCTATTCTAAGTCGTGTGCCCTTCTTCAGGAGCCTACCTTTCAGGAAAGTGCTTTCATGCGTAGACTTTTTGCTGACATCTTGCGCCCGTAGCTCAGTTGGATAGAGCATGGGATTTCTAATCCCAGGGTCACAGGTTCGAGTCCTGTCGGGCGTACTTCGTTGAGGCACTTTTTAGAAAAACGCCTTTGGCATTTCCAAGGATCT
>JBDOMS010000616.1:0-24763 GCA_039831735.1 Pirellulales bacterium | reverse complement strand
CAAAGACAAAACGACATGAGCCAATGATAATGACTATTGAGGTTGGCAAAGGACGTGTCTTTCACACCCCAATGGGACATGAAACGTATTCAATGGAGTGTATTGGCTTCATGAACACCCTTCAACTAGGAACTGAGTGGGCAGCGACGGGAAAGGTTACAATTCCAGTACCTGAAGACTTTCCAAATGCCTCTCAGAGTCACAGCCATTCTCTTCAGCAGTAAAGAAGACTTTCGTGCTGGATGACGGAACCACTGTACTTGGCATTGATTTCACATCAACACCCTCATTGAAGAAACCAATTACGGTCGCGACCGGACGGTGGTATCGTGGCTCTGGCCTTGCTGTATACCAATTAGATGAAGTCCAAAGAATAGGGAGCTTTGAGGAATTCGATGCATTTCTTCATGAAAATACTTCATGGGTTGGTGGTTTTGACTTGCCATTTGGTCAACCACGTTTGTTAATAGAACACCAAGGCTGGCCAACGCAGTGGACAGATTTTGTTCATTTTTATTGCCAACAATCGCGAAATGAATTGAGGGATATTTTCCGACAGTGGTGCGATAGTCGTCCGAAAGGAAATAAATTCGCCTGGCGAAACACTGATAAGCCCGCTGGATCAAGCCCGGCCATGCGTTGGACGAATCCACCAGTCGCTTGGATGATGCACGCTGGTATTGAACGCATGCTCAATGCAGGTCTTTCTTTTCCAGCACATCACCATACCGGTGCTTCTGATCAACCGCCGCGAATTGCCCTTGAGGCATATCCTGGTTTTACCGCCAGAAAAATTACACGAAAATCTTATAAAAGTGATGCTGTTGGCAACCAAACAGAAACAAGAAGAAAAGAACGCAAGGCCATCATAGATGCCTTGATACATGGAACTGCCAAACTCAATGCCCGAGTTTCAATGAGTACGTCATGGCAAAACAAACTACTTAATGATGGCAGTGGAGACTTACTTGACGCTGTTATTTGTTCGCTTCAAGCCGCTCATGCTGCCGGTGAGGAGCATTACGGGCTCCCGAAAGCCCTTGACCCACTCGAAGGATGGATCGCAGCGGTCCCATCTAATGATTAACACAACTGAAATCTGTTAATCACACAGCCATCTCATAAAGGTTTCAATGGTTGGAACCTGATGCTGATAAACCCAATGAAATAATACCGTTATAAGAAATAAAAATCCCACAGCGAAAGAAAGGGAAAAAGCAGGTGGCATAGCAACTTGCCAAAGTCCTGTTGTATCACCAAGGACAGTCTTTCCGTAAAACCACAATGGCCACAAATGAACAATATGATGCAATAGATAAATTGATAGCGAATAGCGACTGAGTGGACTTATGTACTGAATACATACCTTCCATCGCTCAGCATCTTTATCGAGAAGTCTCTGTACGATCATCAAAACAACAGTGGTCGTTCCAAGTGTCCCCAGCAAGTAGGGAGTTGAAGGAGGAAACATGGCCCATCCACGACTCGATCCACCCGTTATACATATTGGAATCACAGACCATGCCATTACAAGCACAAAAGAAATCACAACACTGATAAGTGCAATAACGCAGATTTGTATTTTCTGTATTTTGTCAGAGTCAATAAAAAGAATGCGCGCGAGTACATAACCAATCAATGGAAGAGCAAGCCATGGAAAGACCGGGAAGTAACCAACAACCAGCCATCCAAGAAGAACATCAGAAACAGTAAAGTCATAGTCAAAATAATATGACTGCCAGAAAGCAGGATAGTCCGCCATGACTCTCAAGACAGGACTGATCCCAATTACTAACCCTGCCGACAAAATAGTGATGCTCTCTGGCATCTGACGCACAACATTAAGTGCAAGAAGCGCAAAGCCAATCAGAGTCAGGATATCCCAATTGAAAACATCTTCCGGGAGCCACACCAGTACATTGAACATAAATCCAAGACCGATAAGAAATAATCCACGACGAATGGTCCTCTTTGAGATCATTTCATCTGTGTAGCCTTTTTCTTTTTGAACAACGGACCACAGCCGGTAGCTCATTCCCGAGAGAAGCGCAAATGTGGGAGCGGCAAAGCCCGTTGGCAACCACCATCCATAGTCCACACCAAGAATCGTTCGCTCTCCGTCCCCATACAGTCCTGATAAGTTTTCAATAAAGTGGACAGTGACCATAATGGCGATTGCCATTGCTCGCAGCACATCGATGGACGTTTGACGAGACACCAAAGACCTATTCACGAGGATCCTGAAGCAGAAAGAATGTCTATTACTAAGATTGCTGTTTGAAGAATCAGCAGAATGACAATAGCCCACTCAAGGCCCATCTGTCGGCGAGCTATCCCAGACTCCGTCACTCGTTGTCCACAGGCCTCATAAAACTGCCCAAGTATTTCTGCGCGATCAACCGCAAATTCATGTCGATCTGCCAGGCGTGTTCGATCGCGAAGCCTCTCGGAAAGCTGACTTGCAATCGTTGGGGGATACACTGGAGGAGCATGGATCGCTGGGGCTAATAAAGCCAATTTCATTCTTACGGAAACTGAAGCATGAAATTTCTTCGCGAGATGGCTTCGATGAGTATCATTCTCTTCGAACTCAAACGCATGCCTCGCATCCCCATCCAGTTCCCTCAGCAATTCTTGGCAGGTTTGTTCGAGGCACATTAGCTGGAACGCACATTGTGAAAATTCAACAACTGCTTTCTCCAACAGATCGAGGCGGGATGCAGGCCCCACAATCGAAGCGCGTTCCGTTGACCAGGCAATAAAGCAACCGTAAAGAGGAACTGTCACAGAAGGAATAGTGTCTGCTTTTTCCGATTGATTGTGTACAACCCATGCTGATGCTTTGTCAATAATCCCATTCCACCCGCTATCGACTGATCCATCTGCATCAACCTGTGTTGGCACAACCAACAGAGAGAACTCAATATTTGTTTCCAGATATATTTTCTTCACCCGTGCCTCTTCTGGCAATCCTGACGGTTTTTGAAAACCACCAGCAGTTTCATCCGAATACTCGATGTTCACGTGTCATCTCCGGGTTTATGATTCCAATTCAATCTTTAGGATTTCATGTGTTCGGCTGCTATCCAGCCTGATACGTATTCTGCCGAATCAAGAACACCATTGAGAGTTGAGTCATACAAGTAGTCTCCGACCACAAAAAGATTCTTATGGTCAGACGATGGGCGATGACGCATATCTTCACTCCTTCGTGTCCAGCCACCAGGGAGAGCACTCACAGCTCCATTCCAACGATGGACTTGACTTTCAACCACGTGTTCACGACACGTGGCTAAAGGCGGTGGGAGTGTGTCCAAAACAGATGCAACAAGTGCTTCGTCTTGCATCTTTGACATCTCGACGGCTTCCTTACCACCAAGCAGCCAACCCAAGACACCATAATCTGCATCTGGATCCCGAGTTGATTCAATATACAAGCACGTACCACCAAATGAATCCAGCATGAGGAATGCATCATCTCCGGGAAGCCGATGCACTGGCTGACTCAGAAGTACACTTACCCTTAAGTAGTGAGCTGGATGATCATGATGGTGAATATGTTTTTGCATAGCCTCACTCAAAGTATCGCCTTGAAATGAAATGTGTCGTAAGGCATCCATTGGAAGTGCAAGGACTACTCTGTCGTATTCCTCATAATGGACCTCTTCACCACACTGGTATTGAAGACACATGCCTCCCCTCCCCCCTTCACTGACCTCCAAAACCTTTGTATTGAACCGCAACTCTGCTTCAAGACGTGCCGCAATAGCAAAGATCAATTGCTCATTCCCGCCGGCAATACAATATAACTGCATATACGCTGGGTCGTTCATCAAATAGTTCTGGAGCCCATAACCAATGTCTGTTTCCATGGGTTCTGTAGCAAGGTCACTATGTATCATTGCTTTGATGTACTGTTGCGTTTCCTGACTTCTTAGTTCTGCAAGCGCATCACCGAAACACTGATGAGGCGCAGCATTAGAGGCATGACCTGACCCTGATTCATAAAATTCCAATGGCGTCATAGCAGATCGTGAACGGACATCAAATTTTATCAACTCTTCCTGTGCTTTGGCTCCGAATACATCCTTCACATCATTCAGATTGGCAAGTTGCCTATCGGAAAGAAATACTGATGCCCCTCCAAGTGAAACCATCGGCAAGCCAAACCATGACACCATCTCTCGCAACGGGTCTTCCCCCACAGGTGAGTAATCATAAAACTCTGCAGCCCCTGCTTCATAGCAAACGTTCGCCGAACGGAATGAGGGAGTATGTACCTTTCCACCAAGGCGATGTGAAGCTTCAAAAATAGTCAGTGACAACGGACTGGCGATGGCTTGTTCGAGATGCCAGGCTGTAAACATTCCCCCTGGCCCACCTCCAACAATAGCGATTCGTGGCACTCTGCTTGAGAGATCGATAGATTCTCTGGTCATCAGTTCTACGGCCTATTCAAAACATTTTATGAAACCGGGTTATAACCGATTTTTTGAAAGAAATGCATTTTCTTACACCCTTCTGCAGCCAAACCAGCATTGTGGGCTTTCTTCTTCAAGGGGTCCTGGCACCCCATTTTTATCTCCGGACAGGTTTTCGATGGTTTTGATAATTTGATTCGGTATCACTTTGCATTTTTGAAAAAGCGTTCAATCAAGCAGATGTGAACAAGAAAAGAGGGACTGAATAGACGAATAGGCGTTTGTGCGTTAGATTTTTGTTTTTCTGGAGTTGTGCTATGTCCCGATCGGTCAGGGATGACCTTCCAACGTTACCCTTTTCATTCACATGTGCTCGTCCTGCGCCTACCAAAGTCAATCGACAGGGCACAGATAATCGAAAACATAAAATTGTTCAGGAAGTCCTTGAAGACGTTGAAGAGATTGGAATTCGGAGGCTTTACACCGTTTCCATGATGGCGGATGTGCTTGGTGTTCCGAAGGCAGCCGTTCGCCACTGGGTTCGGAGTAAGTTGTTGGTAGCCACGAAAAAGGCTGGGGCTCTGGAGTGGTTTGATTTTCAACAACTTGTACTTGGGCGCATGTTAGCCCGACTGCTTATGAGTGGTTTTTCCCTCCGTGAAATTGATTCAAAACTCGCAACACTTATTCCGACTAGTCAATCGAATACGGTGCCTTGTACAAGTAATATTCTTATTGATGGCCGTAGGCTGAGTATCAAGAAAGATGGACTGGTTTTAGGTGCAGGCGGACAATTGCAATTTGGATTTTATACTGACGGACTTCAAGACACTGAACCGATGCAAATGCAGACGGAGAAGTGCAACAGGACAACAACAAGTACCCACATAGAGGATTCTGATAACGCTGTTGAACTACTTATGGGAACAGAGCTTTTAGATCTTGCTGCTGATCTTGAGTCAAATGGAGAATTCGTTGAAGCAGCAGAAGCACTGCGAGCTTTTTTACAATCAGAGCATTCTTCACCACAAGTCATGTTCATGCTCGCAGAGTTACTTTATCGTTCAGGTGATCTCACGGCAGCTAGAGAACGCTACTATGCTACTCTTGAAATGGATGCGAATCACGTGGAGGCTCGCACAAGTCTCGCCTGTGTCTTAGCCGAGTTGGGAGATCATGAATTGGCTCTTGCTGCGTTAGAAGGAGTTTTAAGGCAAGAACCCGATTATGCAGATGCTCATTGGCACATTGCGAGCGTACTACATGAATGCGGCCAGATTTCTAACGCTCGCCAACATCTCAGGATCTTTCTCACACTTGCCCCTGAGAGCCCTTGGGCGGCTATCGCTCGAGAACGTCTACAGCATTGATGGGCTAATATGCGCCCCATGGGCCTCGAACTTCATACACACCAAACTGCACGGTGTCACTTGGCTGAGTAGGAGTCGGTAAAAAGCTTCCACCAGCACCCGGGACGATCCCTATTCCGGGATAAGGTCGACGAAATTGTGAGTATAACGGCGTGACACGTGAACTGGGCACGCCCCAAGAGTACTCAGAGGTAAATTCTGCAGTAGGAGGTACGACAAGAGCCAGAGGACGGCCGATCGATGGGTCATACCATACGCTATGCCAACTCAACCCCTGACTTCGTAGGAAGTAACGCTTTTCAATAACGTCGTGTTTCAAGCAATGACCATCATGACAATGGCAGCCACATTGATTTGAACAATGCGCACCGCGGCACCTGCGGGACATACAATGGTGGCAGTGTCGATACTGACCACATGGTTGACAATTTGTGTTTCCACAATGGTGACATTGAGCATGTCTGTGAGCAAAACCTCCAGCCCACGATACACCCATAAAGCCACAGATGGCAATACTCCCAACTACGACTAGCTGCCACAAACGCTGAAGACAACTCCTCATCCTACGAACTCCTTGTGTCTGTGACATGCTTACCACCAGTATGCATTCACTTTTGTATGCATACCTGTCGTGCAACATGATCTCACGTATCGACGTCGATGTTGATATAAAAACTCATGAGGCATAAAAGGGGGATACGTATACCATGTATGTCCAACGCGTGGTGGTACTGGCCGTGGTGAAACATAAAGTTGGGCACCGACTCCAGGAGCAGAACCTGCTGGCACTGGTGGTACCCAATAGTTATAAAAGACATCGGGTGTTGGGCCTTCAACACCTCTCTCAAGGGGAACTGCCTGTGCCTGAGATACAACGCACATAGAGATAACGATGGCAACAAACGTGCACGACGTCATTCGAAACTGTGCTGCAAACTCCATGAATAATCCCCTACCAATGAAAGCCATGGCCCCACTCCATCCCTTACCGTCCCTTCGGCGTTTGGCGGAACTACCAATAAGACGGCGGTTCCACAACCGTCAAACTCCACCCCTCTTGCCAAGCCTGCGACTGCCGATCACAGTCTAGGCGAGGAATCATGGCAAAAAAGAAGACTTCGAATCGTCGAAAAACCACTCCGACACAGCGGTCGCAGGCTGCACGTGTCTCTACACCAAAGACAAAGAGAACAAAACGTCGAGCAACAGCCCATGTACTGGCTGCTGGCCAACGTGATATTTCTGTGAGTGAGTTCTTTGCCAAGAATCGCCACCTCCTTGGTTTTGATTCTCCTCGGAAAGCTCTGCTGACAAGTGTTAAGGAAGCTGTCGACAATGCGTTGGACGCCTGCGAGGAAGCTGGAATCCTTCCAGAAATTTGGGTTCATATTGAACAAGTTGGTGAATCGGCATCTCGATATCGCATGGGAGTTCAAGACAACGGACCGGGTATTATCCGAAAACAAATCCCTCTCATTTTTGGAAAACTGTTGTATGGCTCCAAATTTCATCGACTTCGAATGAGCCGTGGACAACAAGGAATCGGTATTTCTGCTGCCGGAATGTATGGTGTTCTCACAACCGGAAAGCCAGTCAAAATCATCTCAAAAATTGATGCGAAACATCCGGCTCACTATTACGAACTTCGCATTGATACAAAGACCAATCAACCTCAGATTCTCAATGGAAGAGGGGAAGGAGTAGATATTCCTCCTGGTCAAAGTGGTGCTTCATTGATGAAACGCCACTCGATTGAATGGGTTTCTGAAAATGACCATGGTGATTCCATCGATCATGGGACACGTGTAACGATTGAAATGGAGGCAAAGTTTCAACGAGGACGGGGAAGTGTTGAAGAGTATCTTGAACAGACAGCAATATCGAACCCTCATGCCCGCTTTCATTTTATAGGACCAGATGGAAAAGAAAGAATTTTTGAGCGAGCAAATGACGAGTTGCCACCAGAACCAAAAGAAATCAAGCCTCATCCATATGGAGTAGAACTTGGTCGACTTGTCACCATGCTTCAAGAACAACCAAAAATCACCTTGACGCAGTTCTTGACGCAATCATTTTCACGCGTGTCAGGTGGAACTGCAAAAAAGCTCTGCACTGCAGCAAAGCTATCTCCTCGATCACTTGGAAAGAAACTTGGCAGAGGAGAGGCTGATGCACTTTTCAAAGCGATTCAGGAAACCAAAATACCTCCTCCATCAACCGATTGTATTGTGCCTATTGGTGAGCAAAGGCTATTAGCAGGCTTACATCAAGTCGTACCTGGAGAGTTCTTCACTGCGGCAACACGACCACCTGCGGTGTATCGTGGTAATCCCTTTGTCATTGAAGCAGCTCTGGCCTATGGCGGTGGAGTATCCTCTCAAAAAATTAGTCGAGAGGCACTTGTTGAGTTAGCCACAGAGAGTGACTCACGAAGCCTTCGTCAATTCCTCACAACAACGTTCGCTGGTGTTGGATCTGAAGGGGCTGACAAGATTCTTAATGAAGCTCAATTAGCTCCACGTCAGTCACCTTCAAAGCTAAACAAAAAACAGTTTGATGCCCTGCACGAAGCCATGCAACACGTCAATGCAGAAGAGGGCCAATCAATGAATGTGCTTCGCTACGCCAATCGAGTGCCCCTCCAGTTCCAGCCAGCTGCATGTGCTATTACACAAACGATTACCTCTACAAACTGGCGATCCTATGGATTATCACAATCGCGAGGAAGCCTTCCTAGCGGTCCAGTCACTGTCATGGTGCATATGGCTAGCGTATGGGTTCCCTTCACAAGTGAGTCAAAGGAAGCAGTCGCACATTATCCAGAAATTCAAAAGGAGATACGCCTCGCATTACAGGCAGTTGGCCGAAAACTAGGAATGTATTTGCGGCGGCGGCTGCGAGTTGCTCAAGAAGGGCAGCGTCGTAGTGTTTTTCTTCGTTATCTTGGAGAGGTCGCAACTGCTGTTTCAACAATTAACGGAGCGGACAGGGCGACGTTATATGATAAGTTACTTGTAGTTGCAAAAAAGAAAACGTCTGACGCCGATGTCAAACTTGATAATCGTGGGCGGCCAATTGAAGAGCCAAATGAATTAGATCTTGGTGAAAACTGTATTGTAGTTCCACAAAAAAACAGCCTCATTGAAAAGAATACCGACGAGCATGGTGATCACCCAACCCCGAAGCGTACTCGGCGACGCAGAAAATCTCATTCTTAGTTTTTCATAATCACCCTTCAATCGTTCCCCTTCCGAACTGGCTTCATAACCATGACTGATGTTTTTGATTCACTCACAACAACTGCTGAGTCAGATGGTGCACACGCAATGCTTGAAGAACTTGCACAATCACTTCGGGCACGGCATCGTTGGCACGCATTATTTGACTTGCGTCTCATGCAAGCGCGCATAAAGCTTGGGCTCTCTCCCACTGGTGATATTGGTAATCCTGATGAGGCCGTGCGCGAACAACTGGACCTCGCCTCGCTAAATGCCTGCCGCGAAGTTGGTTGGCCGCTGCTGGAAGCAGGAGAGGTGAGTGCTGCCTGGATGTATTTACGAGCTACTTCAGCACAGACAGAGATAGCAAAGAAACTCGCTGAATTAGCTGCCTCACCACCTGATGATGAAGAAGCTGCGATGACTCAACTACAGGACATTATCCAAGTGGCATTATGGGAGGGTGTTGATCCAGCACTTGGCATTCGCCTCGTTATAGAATCTCAAGGCACATGTAATTCGATAACGGCATTTGATCAGACTATCACTCGACTTCCTGGCCGTCAGCAGCAACGTGCGATTGCTGTCCTCGTGCGTCACCTCAATAAAGAACTATGTGAAGCCTTAAGAAATGATCTGGCTCAGAGAAACATAGTAGATAAAAAAAATCTCTCAAAAGCTAATTCCATAACAGAACTTCTGGAATTGGCTGGAGGGCTTCAAGACGATACAAGTTTTCATGTCGATGTATCACACCTGCAGTCTGTACTGCGATTTGCACGAATAAGTACTGAATTAGAAGTCATACACTTGGCGTGGGAGCTTGCCGTGTATGCTTGTCGCCTTCCAGAAAACGTGACATACCCTGGAGAGCCACCG
Organism: Pirellulales bacterium; assembly: GCA_039831735.1. Taxonomy (GTDB): domain Bacteria; phylum Planctomycetota; class Planctomycetia; order Pirellulales; family UBA1268; genus CACORA01. Next base: position 14,875 of record JBDOMS010000616.1, on the reverse strand, counting down.
TTTGAAAATGTTGGTGAGGCATCACGTTTGTTTTTTGGAGCATTACTGGAAAAAGATGTGGATAAAGCCCTCACGTTCTTTCGTGAGGCCATCACTCCAGAGCGTATTTCTAATGGTGAAGTCCTTCCCTCAGATACACTTATTTTTCTTCTCTCACGCCTTGGTCGTTCTGCTGAGGCCGTGCAAGTCGCCCTTGCCCGACCACCTCAATCAAACATGCCAAGTATGTTTCAGGCTGCTGGCATGCTCCCTTCACTGATTGAGCTAGCCGTCGCAGCAAACAAACTCGACGATGTTCGTCACGCCTGTCGAGAGCGCGGTGATGAAATCACATTTGCAGCAACATGGCTTCAGCAATAAGGATGCTAGTGACCACCCCTACATCGGTGACATGCAGATCGTGTGTCATAGCCAAGATATTCAGGAGGCATAAAACCTCGGCCCGGTGGCATCTGCCATGGAGCTAATAAATCACTCCCTGGCATCGATCCATAACACGTTCGCCATCGATTGCATTTGTCACATGGATCAGGACATCGACCTTCTTCAGGAACGGCCCCCCAATATCTTGGGCCACAGCCGGTATTTCCATATGGCCCACATGCGGCTCCACAATCACATGGTGAACATCGAAAAACCCTCGGGTATTCACCTGCGGTGGCAGTGGAATAAACAGAAACCAAAAAGCTCGTCACAATAACGAATGAACAAAACTGTACGGCAGAAACTTTCATGCGTGTTATATCGGTCGTAGATCCACCCAAACTCTCTGTTGAATATGCTTTGTCGGCAAGGTGCTTTTCAAATTGCCTATATTAATGAAAGCGAACTAAAGGGTTGTTCACAGCACGATGAACAACCACAGGCCAGAAGAATCTCTTTAAAGAGCATTTCAAACATGATCCTGAGAAGTTTTATGGTGCTGTCCACTTCCAAAACCTTCAACGATACACGAACACGTGTCTCCTGATTTCCTTTCTCATTGCCCCGACAAGGAAGAACTACAACGGTTTTCTGTTGCATGACTACGCAGCCGTGCTACGACAGCTTTTGGCTGTACTACACAATTTCTTTTTCCATCTCCAATCACCTGACACAGCACATACCAAAAACATGATTTTTGAAGGAAACACCGGTTTTTCTTGCTCTCTACGAAACCTTCTTCGCACTATCTCGTTTAAGAATGAAGACGCTTTTTTAGAATATACTTTGAAAATCCGTTATCGATTTGGGACGCATATCGTTGTTGGAAATGGTTATCACAGAACATTGCCCACTCAACAGTTTTCTTCACATTACTCCTAACACAAAGGCATACCGATGTTACGCACTACTTGTTTTCTTATGATGGCAGTTGCTCTCTTTACTGCGGCACCTATTTGTTGGGCAGAGCAACCAAATAATACTGACAGTGAGAGTCGAAATGGTGAACGCCCCCAGCGGCCGCGTCGTCCAGATTCTGAAAATACCCAGAGAAGACCAGGAGATCGACCTCCAGGACAATTTCGTGGTGGTCCTGCACCGGACGAGATGGTGAAACGCATGATGGAGGAGTTTGACGAAGATGGTGATAAAAAACTTGATTCGACAGAGCTCAAAAAGATGTTCACCACCATGCGTGAACGACGTGGCGCGGGAATGCAGCGTCCATCCGCTGGCAATAGACGGCCAGGCTCCGGCGAGAACAATACTCCGGGTGGTGAAAGCCCACGGAGACCTCCTTCGAAGGAATAGGAGAAGATTAATGCTTTGACTATGAATTTCGTTAGTCGTGCATGCTGAAATGTTGTTTATACTAATCAGGAGCAATAGGGTTGGCAGGGGCGTTTATCTTATCCGCTTACATGAAGTAGTCCTATGAATAGTCGCTTATTTTTCAGCGTTTGCATGACACTGCTTGCTGGTTCATCAGTCCTTGCAGACGAGAGCTTGTCTCCTGAGAAAATAGATTTTTTTGAAAAAAAGATTCGACCTGTTCTCGTCAGAGAATGCTACGGGTGTCACTCGAACCAAGCAGGAAATGTCCGAGGAGGTCTTCGTCTAGATTCAAAGGAACTCATGTTGATCGGAGGTGCAACAGGACCGGCTGTAGTGCCAGGAAATCTTGAAGAAAGCTGGCTTTATAACGCCATTACTCATCAAGACTATGTGATGCCACCCAAACGCAAGCTGTCGCAGTCAATTATTGACGACTTCAAGGCGTGGATTGAAATGGGAGCCCCAGATCCACGGGTCAACACTATCACTGAAATACGCACATCCATCACTCAGGATGAGATTGAGGATGCAAGATCTGAATTCTGGGCGTACCAAAAACCTGTGATAGCTCCAGCCTCCAGCAATACTGCGGACTGGTGCCAAACGGCAACAGACACCTATGTCCTTGCTAAACTCGAAGAAAATGAAATGCATCCAGCTCCGGATGCCGAGTCTCATTCCGTAGTTCGACGACTATTCTTTGACCTGACCGGATTGCCTCCGTCAAAGCAACACGTGGAGTCATTTCAGTCCGACTGGAATATCAACCCTGAGTCTGCCGTCTCTCGTGTAGTTGACTCATTACTGGATACGGATCAGTTCGGTGAGCGATGGGGGAGACACTGGCTTGATGTTGTTCGCTTTGCAGAGTCAACGGGCCGTGAGGTGAATATTACCTATCCTCATGCATGGCGGTACCGTGACTATGTGATTGATTCCTTTAACAATGACAAACCGTTTGATCGTTTTGTTCAGGAACAAATTGCGGGAGATCTTCTCCCTGTTGGCTCCGATGAAGAGTGGGCGACAAACCTTATCGCAACAACGTTTCTTGCTGTTGGTTCAAAAAATGTGAATGAACAGAATCGCATTCAGTTTCTTGCCGATCTTATTGATGAGCAAATTGACACCACAACCCGTGTTTTCCTTGGTGCGTCTGTTGCGTGTGCCCGTTGTCACGATCATAAATTTGATGCCATCCCGCAAACAGACTACTACGCACTTGCGGGAATCTTCTTGAACGCAAAAACATACTTTGGAAATGCTCAGTCTGAATACGGCACCTTTAGTGGGGCACAAGCGAGGCAAACCAGTAATCTCATCCGTCTACCAGTCGATGATCCGAATGCCTTTGATCGAAAACTCTCCGAGAAAGAGCTTCAAGTCATACGTGACAACATAGAGAGCAAACTCGATAGTCTGTCCAGTCTTCGACGAGGAAGCATGCAAGGAGACGCTGGCGCTGCTCAACGTCAACGGTTGGCAACAATTCGAGAACTGGAGCGACTGTCTGGCCGACTTGGCAATGTTGATAAGAATGGTAATCCGAGAAGTTTCACCATGGGAGTCCAAGAAATTGGAACTCCCAAGGATGCCCGTGTTCTTGTTCGTGGTGAAATCGACCAGCCCGCGCAGGCGGTGAGACGAGGTGTCCCTCAGGTGCTTTGCGAGGAGGCTCTTGTTATTCCAGAAGACACAAGTGGCCGACTTGAATTTGCTCGTTGGATTGGCAGTGATGCAAATCCTCTGACAGCACGAGTAATGGTCAATCGAATCTGGAAGTATCTCATTGGCAATGGCATCGTAACATCGACTGAAAACTTTGGAGTGACCGGACAGCCTCCGAGTCACCCGGCATTGCTTGATTATCTTGCCTTGCGATTTGTTGAATCTGGGTGGTCTGTAAAGGAACTTATTCGTGAGATTGCAAATTCAAGAATTTACCGAGCAAGTTCAACGTTTAATAAAGAATACCACGCAAAGGATCCTGATAATGCGTTCATCTGGCGGGCTAATCCCCGACGCCTCGAAGCTGAGGTTCTTCGTGATTCGATGTTAGCCATCAGTGGTGAGCTTGATCTCAAACGTCCCCGAGCATCAGAGGTGGCTAAGGCTGGATATACTCGAGTTCTTGGCGGCACTCTTGGGGATCCCCGTGAAATGGGAAGACGGGTATTTGAGGAGATGCAACGCTCCCGCGGTTTTGACAATCGGAGGTCAAGTGAACAATTTCAACCTGGTAATCGGCCAATAGGTCGACCAGGGTTTCGTCGACCACAAGGTGGCATGGGTTCCCGTCGGCCTCCGCGTGAAAATGTTGATCCCGAAATAATGCAAACCATTGTTCGCAAAGTAACCCATCAGCTTGATATGGAAGACGCCAAATATCGTAGCATCTATCTGCCAATTATTCGTGATGAAGAACCTCGATCTATGGCTGTTTTTGATTTCGCGGATTCAAGCACTATTACTGGAGTACGAGAATCTTCCCATACTGCAGATCAGGCACTCTACATGCTCAACAATCCTTTTGTTATTCAGCAAAGTGTCGCCATGGCAAATCATTTAACACAACTGACTTCGAACCAGGAGGATCAGATCACAGAAGCCTTCAATCGTGTATATTCCAGAAATCCGACGGGCAAAGAACGTTCTGTATCAATGGAATTCCTTGCACGTTGGCAAAAGGTCGATTCCGATAAAAGTGCTCTTCAAGCACTTTGCCAGAGCCTCTTCGCTTCTGCTGAATTCAGATTTATTGATTGATCAAGACAAAACAATTCATACTCGTGCCTCATGACATAAGGGAGCATGCATCATGTTTTCAAGAAGAAATGCTCTAAAGATTGCTTCTGCTGGATTTGGTTATCTTGCCTTCGCCAGCCTTCTCGATAAGGTCGCTCAGGCAGAAGGCACTTCTTCCCCCTTGTTGCCAAAAAACCCACATTTTCCAGCAAAAGCCAAACGAGTCATTTTTCTCTGCATGCAAGGTGGACCATCCCACGTTGATTCCTTCGATTACAAACCACAACTCATGGAAGATCATGGCAAGCAGGGGAAATATGGTGGCTCACTGTTGAAATCACCCTGGCAATTCAAGCAGCGAGGTGAGAGTGGTTTATGGATATCTGATCTATTTCCAGAAGTCGCATCAATGGCTGATGAAATCACACTTATTCGATCTATGCAATGTGATCAGCCCGTTCATGCAGGTGCCATGACGCAAATGCATACTGGAACCGCACAATTTATTCGCCCCTCACTCGGTGCGTGGACCCTTTATGGACTCGGAACGGAAAACGAGAGCCTCCCAGGCTTTGTATCGCTGAGTCCACCTTCAGGGAGTTCCCGCAACTACTCGAGCGCTTTTCTTCCTGCCATCTACAGCGGATCAAAAGTTGGTAGAGGAGGTCGCTCATCTCGCTTTGCACGGATTGGCAGCACAGAAAGTGTTCCGGATATCAAACCACACCTTGAAAAATCTGCTCAACGGGAACAAATTGATTTTATTCAAAAGCTTAACCAAGAAAAACTCTTCCGAGATGAATTTCAGCCGGGTGTTGAAGGAATTATCGAATCATATGAACTTGCCTTTCGAATGCAGGATGCCATGCCTGAAATGATGGATGTTTCAGAGGAGACTGCTGCAACAATTGAACTTTATGGAGCTGATGGCGGGCCAACTCAAACCTTTGGCCAACAATGCCTGCTTGCACGTCGTTTTGCAGAGGCCGGTGTAAGATTTATTGAAGTTACTCATGGAAACTGGGATCAGCATTTCAATCTCACCGCGGATCACAAAGCACGGGCGGAGGGATGCGACAAGCCGATTGCTGGCCTTCTTCAAGATCTCAAGCAACGTGACATGCTGAAGGACACGCTTGTCATCTGGGGAGGAGAATTTGGTCGTACTCCTGCAGCTCAGGGGGGTGATGGTCGAAATCATAATAACAAGGGCTACACAACATGGATGGCAGGAGGTGGAGTCAAAGGTGGATTCAGCTATGGATCAACAGATGAACATGGCTACGAGTCTGTTGAAAATATTTGCCATATTCATGATTGGCATGCCACGATCCTTCATCTGCTTGGTCTTGATCACAAAAGGCTCACATATCGTTATGCAGGGCGTGATTTCAGGCTTACAGATGTTCATGGCAATGTTGCCAAAGACATTCTTGCCTAGATGCCTCTATCTCAGCATTTGAAATATGATCTTGGCCTAGTTTCAGCTCAGATCATTTCGCAAGGAGTCGCTTATACAAATCAAGATAAGCGTGTGCACTTGTAGACCAGGACCAGTCTTGCTGCATAACCCGATGTACAAGGTCTCTCCATACATTTTTATTTTTATAGACTTCTAATGCCCGCACCACCGTTTCTTCAAGTGACTTGGCATCGAACGATTCGAAAACGAAGCCTGTAGCTGTACCCGCTCCTAGGGAATCCGAATTGAAATCAATAACAGTATCAATCAAGCCTCCAGTGGCTCGAACAATTGGTATTGTTCCATATCGCATTGCATAAAGTTGAGTCAGTCCGCATGGCTCATATCGACTTGGCACAAGAATCATATCTGCAGCGGCTTGTGCTAAATGAGCAAGCCCTTCACTGAACCCTACTGACAAATCAATACTCTCTGGAAAAGATGCTGCCACTCGTCGAAGTGCCTCTTCGATACCCGGATCACCCATCCCAAGCACAACGAAGTGCGCATGCCCCTTGGCTGCTAAACTTCCAAGTGTCTCGATCAAAAGGTCCACCCCTTTCTGTTCAGCAAACCTCCCAACAAAGGCAATCAGTGGCCGAGGGCTTGGTGCTGTACGACCAAGTCGAGCTGCAAGTGCAATCTTAGCTGCATACTTTCCTTGCTCATATGACTCATCAGAATAATGATGGGGTATGTGAGCATCCGTCTGGGGGTTCCAAACGTCTGTATTGATACCATTTACGATCCCACTAAGAGAGTGACTTCTTGAGGCGAGAAGTGTTTCAAGACCACATCCTCCTGGTACTGATTGTATCTCACGAGCATATGTTGGGCTCACTGTGCTGATAGCATCTGCAAAAACAATTCCTGTCTTGAGAAGATTGAGTTGTCCATAAAACTCCATCTGCTCCCAATTGAAGTATTTCCAATCAAGGCCAGTGAGCAGCATATCCCAATGCCAAAATACTCCCTGATATGCCAAATTATGAATCGTCATGATTGTTCGAGCATGGCTGACCGCAGGGCAGGACTGATACATAAGCTTTTGGTAGGCAGGCACAAGGCCAGTTTGCCAATCATGACAATGAATAATATCGAATGCACAATCACTTTTGCATGCTAACTCCATGGCAGCGCGTGAAAAAAAGGTAAACCTTGCGGCATTGTCAGCGTAGTCTGTAGGGCTCCCGTACAAAGACTCTCGATCAAAATATTTTTCATTTGAAATGAGAAGCACCTCTGGTGATGGTCCTTCATGTGTTACTGGAAGGTAACTACGAAAAACGTGAGCATCGATGCGAGGTGTTCCAACGGGAATTTCAAAACTTATACTCGTTGGCTCAATAGAAAACCCTTTCGACTTGGCATTCTCGAAAGCTTCTTGATACGCTGGAATAATAAGGGTAACGTCACACCCTAAACGGGAAAGAGCGACGGGCAATGCACTTGACACATCAGCCAAGCCCCCTGTTTTTGCAAACGGTGTAGCTTCGCTAGCTACAAACAGTATTCTCATGGACATCTTTTCCTTTGTATCAGTATCGGGTGTTAAGACGTCGTCGCACCTTTCACTGAAACAGAAACTCTTCTACCTGCTAGTATAGGGTATGTTTTCCTGACATTTTGCGCGTACTTATGAGTCCAATTGTCAATCCTGCAGCATTATTTTCATTTCGTTTCCCATGCCAAAAACGCTCAGTCCTTTGGCCAGCCTCGAAATGGGAAATGGATGATACATGCCGTATCAAGTCGCTCGCCTCCGTGGTTGGAGTGCCTGATCTTCTATCCTTATGGCTAGCATGGAACGAAGATGGGCTCGCCATTCGGGCCGTCGCTCAGGGAGTTGGAAATAAGCGTTGGTGTCAGCCAACAAAACCTGAAGATAGTGATGGACTCCACTTGTGGCTGGCAACACGTCCTACTGGAGACAGTCATCGAGCAGGACGCTTTTGTCGGCGTATAGCGTTATTGCCCACCGGTGGAGGTAAGAATGCGACTAAGCCGATTGCTGTTCCCGCCGTGATACCTCGTACAAGTGAGGTGCCTGCTGAACTTCCAACAAAATCAATCCTGATGGCAAGTTCCCTGATGGCAGATGGTTGGGAGATAACGTCATTTATTTCAGCATTAGCCCTGCCAAACTGGGATCCAATCGAAATTCCACGCCTTGGATTCTTCGCAGCCCTCATTGATCGAAGGCTTGGCAAAATTCCTTGTTTTGCTCCTCCTGAGTTTCCTTGGGAAAGTGATCCCACCACATGGGCTGAGCTTCAGCTCCACTCAGATCCGGCACCTCTTCCAAAATAAATACTTCACATTGGTTGTCATATCCATTCAGCATCCTTGAACGTTTCAATTTCAATGTGGGCTGGAGGCAGACTGTTTATAAAAAAACGACCATATGGTTTAGTCGTTATTCGAGGGTCAAGAATAACTACTGTTCCATGGTCGGAATGCGTTCTGATAAGCCGGCCAAAACCCTGCTTGAGCTTTAATATTGCTTCCGGTAATTGGTAATCATGAAATGGATTTCCACCAGCTTCTCGAATGGCATCAATCCTTGCGGCAACCAACGGCCGATCGGGCACTGCGAACGGGAGTTTCGTAATAATTACATTTACCAGTTGTTCGCCCGGCAAATCGATTCCCTGCCAGAAACTGTCTGTACCTAAAAGCACACTTGATGGTCCCTCACGAAAATCAGCCAACATCTTCTGTCGTGAAAATCCATCTGACTGACTCACCAATCGATAATTCTTACGTGTACACCAGTTGATCAGATCAGTTGATACTTTTGCCATTGCTGAATGACTTGTAAAAAGCACCATAGATCGACCAGAATTTCTCTCAACATATCGCTTGGTCATGGCTACAACTGCTTCATGATACGCTTCTCGATCTGTGGGGTCAGGTAACCCTTCTACCAGTACAAGTCTTGCTTGCTCCGAATAATTGAATGGACTTCCAAGTTGCTTAGTGAAAGCAGACTGAACACCAAGTCGGTCTTGAAAATACAAAAAAGGGTTAATCGCAGAGCGTTCCTCCTCAAATGACTCTGCTTGCTCTCCTCCAACTGTTAATGTAGCACTCGTCAAAATAGCAGTATTGACTTTTTCAAATAGCTCATGCCGAAGCATTGGAGCAACATTTACAGGGGCACTTGCTAGTGTCATTCGTTCACGTCCCCGTCGCAAACGAGCCACCTCAAGCCACCATACACTTCCTGGTACGTCTTGTTGCAACCACGTACCAATGGTTCCAGCTTGAAGCGTGAGCCGATCTGCCAATGAAAAAAAGTCATGCCTTTCTGCCTGATTCTTTATTTTTTCCCCGGCATTTCTCAGTGATCGTGCAAGACGAAGCAGTGGTTCGCCAAGTGAATCCGGGATTATCTTTGCATGACGGATTCGCCATGGATTTTCTCCCATTCCTACAATTTTTGTTTTCAGTTCTGAAAAGAAATCTTCAACTGCACGGCGAGTACGAAGAACATCAGTCTCAAGCTCACTCATTCGATAATGTACGAGAAGACCTCGATGTGTACGTTCGTTATAGAGCTTTGACAGCACCCGCTCTATCGATGTATTTGAGATACCAATACCAAGATGGTCACTGGCTACACTCTCAACCATATGAGCCTCATCAAAAATAACGATATCGTATGCGGGTAATAAACTGACTCCACTTCGACGAAGCGCTAAATCAGAAAAAAAGAGAGCATGGTTTACGACAAGCACTTGGGCATTCTGCATACGACGCCGTGCGGCATAGTAATGACATTTCTGGTACATGGGACAGGCTCTCCCCATACAATTACCGGCATCACTCTGAACTTCATCCCAAATAGCTGATGATGGCATACTGGGAAGATCTGCAAGTGATCCATCACTCGTAGCACGAGCCCAACTGTTCAGATCATACAATTCCTTTGCTTCTCGTTCTTCGGGAAAGAGACTGCCGACTCGTTCTATCGCCAATGATAATCGACGAAGGCTAATGTAATTTGAACGACCTTTTACGAGAACTGCTGAAAACTCTCGAGGCATGACTGCTGACACAAGTGGAATATCTTTGTTGAGGAGTTGCTCCTGGAGTGCGATCGTATGTGTGGAGATTACGATCCGTCGTCTGCTACTGTTTTCAGTTGATTCAATCTCAGATTCGGTACTACCTGATATCTCGGCTGCCTGATCTTCCGTCACAGCAAGTACTGCCGGGATGAGATAGGCAAGACTTTTTCCAACACCCGTCCCTGCTTCCAAAATGGCGTGTTGACGTGCTGCAATCGCCTCTGATACTAGCCTGGACATATCGATTTGCTGTGGACGTGACTCCCAGTCGTCAAGCCGTGCCGCCAACCGGCCATCTGGAGAAAGAAAGTGTTCAGGGGAAAGCATGTCGCAAGTCTAACGGTCTGGCATGGATTTTTTATCCGCTACAAGTACAAGTAGATAATAATACATCTAAAAGGAACTCATCATGTCACATATACCATTACAGAAAAAAGCCTGGGGAGGCGTTTTTAACGAGCCGACCGATAAGCGGGTTGAGGCATTCTCCGAGAGTGTGTCCTTTGATCAACGACTGGCGAACGAGGACATTGATGGCTCAATTGCCCATGCAAAAATGCTGGCCGCTTGCGGCCTCATGACGATTAAAGAAGCAGAAAAAGTCGAAAAAACTCTTGAAGAAATTCGAACCAATATTACTTCTGGAGATTTTCAGTTTACAGCATCCAAGGAAGATATTCACCTTCATATTGAATCTGCACTGACTGAAAAACTCGGTGACACCGGTCGTAAACTTCATACTGCCAGAAGTCGCAATGATCAGGTTGCTACAGACCTAAGGCTTTTCTGCCGAAGAGCTATTGACCGAATTGACCTTGCCATCAATAGACTTCAAAAAGCATTTGTAGGCATGGCTGAACGAGAGCAAGATCTTGTGATACCAGCGTTCACTCATCTCCGAAGAGCACAGCCAGTGCTTGCGGCACATCAACTTTTGTCATGGTGCGAAAAGCTCCAGCGTGATCGTGATCGATTACGTGACTGTCGTAGAAGAACCAACATGCTTCCTCTCGGTTCTGGGGCCCTCGCTGGAACAAGTCTTCCTATAGATCGAAAGCATGTTCAACAGTCACTCCAGTTCGAAAGTATTTCACAGAATAGCCTTGATGGTGCAAGTGATCGAGATTTTGTGTGTGAACTTGCTTTCGTGCTGTCGTTGTGTGCCGTACATCTTTCTCAATGGGCCGAAGAATGGATTATATGGAGCACACATGAATTTGGTTTTCTAAAGCTTCCTGAAGGATTTTGCACTGGCAGTTCAATCATGCCCCAAAAAATTAATCCTGATGTGTTGGAGCTGATTCGTGGTAAATCGGCACGCACAATTGGTAATACTCAGGCGTTATTGGTCCTGCTCAAGGGCCTTCCCACAGCCTATAACCGTGATCTCCAAGAAGATAAGGAGTGCATTTTTGATTCAATCGATACGCTTGAGGCTATGCTGAGTGTCTCGGCGCCGCTAGTCGCAGGGACATCATTTAATCGAACTCAGATTAACGCCTCAATCGACTCTGGATATCTTGATGCCACAAGCTTAATGGAATCACTCATACATGCCGGGCTGCCTCAACGAACAGCACATGAAACGGTTGGAAGGCTTGTTCGCCTTGCCATGGAAAAAAATATACGTCTGGTAGAATTAAGTGATGACGACTGTCAAAAAGAGTGTTCACTTTGGCAGCCTGCATTCAGAAAATCACTCAGTGCTTGTCACGCAGTCGAGCGAATGCAAAGCTACGGCTCAACTGCTCCTTCGGAAGTTACAAGCCAACTCAGAAATTGGAATGCTAAGCTCAACGAGGACAGTGATAAAAATCATTAAGTGTAGAACTACATAGATCTACATAATAATTACTGAAAGATTTAGATATGTAGTGATCTTAAGATTCAGGCTGAATGCCCCAAAACCCTGAAAAATCTTTTATCTGTGCCTGACCATTTTTTCTAGCATGCGCACAACATCTAAAAGGGAGGCGGCCTGTGCATTCAGCTCTTTTGCAACTGCAGAACCTTCTTCAGCACCTGAGGCAGCCTGATGGCTTACTTCCTCAATTTGGCATAATGACTCACGAACTCGAGCAATAGCCCCCTGCTGATCCTGACTTCCGACACTTACTTGCTCCACGAGGTCTTTTGCGGAAGCAGATTGTTTTGCCACTGAGTTGATGGCGACGGTTACTTGTCCAACCTTGGCACTTCCGGCATCAGAGCGGATGAGTGATTCCTCAATAAGTATTGCTGTTTCTTTTGCAGCATTTGCGGATCGCTGAGCAAGTAAACGCACTTCATCTGCCACAACCGCAAAACCTTGGCCTGCTTCTCCAGCACGAGCCGCTTCAACAGCAGCATTGAGCGCGAGAATATTCGTCTGGAAGGCAATCTCATCGATCACTTTATTTATTTTAGAAATCCTTCCACTTGCATCCTTTATCGCTTCCATGGCCGCCACCATTTCAGAGAGTCGTTCCGTTGCTACTGCAAACTGTACGTCTTCCTCGGCTACCAAAGTACTTGCTGATTGTGAATGCCGTGTATTCTCACTTGCCATACTCGCCGTTTCCTGAGCAGCATGAGAAATACTTTCCACGGCTGAAACTTGTTTTGTGGCACCCTCGGCAAGTGAAAGACTGGCCGAGGCCATCTCTGTTGCACCACTCCCAATGTTTTCTGCCGTAGCTGAGAGATGATCGATTGCATTCCCTAAGGTGCGAGCATGACCACCAATACTTAGCCATGTACCAATCGTTGCTACACCAGCTAATACCACAATCAGGATAGCCATGGTCGTACTTCGACGTTGCGCGGCCAACACTTCCTTTTCTGTCCGACGATCAATCATGGATTCAAATTCAGTAATGGGCTCCATAATTTTCTTCTTATCCTGATGATATTTTTGATCATGCATAAGCCGTCTTGCTAACTCGAGATCTGGGTCGCCTTTCGTTGTAAATCCTCCATCCTTGTCCTGAAAAAAACCCTTCGTCGCATTCATGGCTACTGTTTCTGTCATCACTAACGCATTTGAGTTATCTTCAGACTGCGTGAGTCGAGCAAATTCTTCATCAGTGAAACCCTGCTGTTCCATGAGTTGACGAAGTGATACAATGCGACCATCTGGACGGGCACTTTTCCCATTACGCATATTGAGCACATGCCAATATTCTTGCTCAAACTGAGAATCACCAGTCACACAGTACGTTCTAGCTAGTCGTGTAAGTTCATCCGAACTTTGTCTTAATTCGTTGGCAAGACGATATGACTCGAACCGATTTGCTTGGGTTTGATTAAGTGTGTGTTGACTCCAGAGGGCAACCAATGCCAAAGCGAGCAGTCCAACGACTGGGCCAATGGTTGTGAATTTGAGTCGCTGCATCGTGTTCATAAAAGCATCCAACTAATCTGATTAGGCAGCTAGAAGATGAGGCGTGAAGCAAGTGTAGGTTGCTTGCACTGCACAAGCCGACAGGATCCTAAAAAATTTTAAATATAGTGATTTTAGGGATTTTTCTGCGTGTTCCGACAAAAGGCGTTTTTTCAAGCTAGGATCTTGATAGTTCAATTTTGCATTGTTTCCATTTGTTTGTGCATTGATTGAAAGAAAATGGTTCAGGAATCTCACATCACTGTTCTTCGAGATCTTCTGCAAAAGATCGGATTAGAATTAGCCTTTATCTCCACCGGAGGTGATGAAGGGAAGAATAATCTACATCACTTGCTACAGCGTTTCTTGACAAACCTCCCTCAAGATATCCCGGCAGAACTCTGCTCTATCCTCCAGAATGCCCTTGAGAAAACAGCAGAAAATATTCCCCTGACTGAAGATTTAATCAATTATTTCAATATTTGGCATCCATGGCTGGAAGAAGCCCTCTCATCATTGAGTCATGCACTGCCCCTTCCTACTATTCCTTCTGCACTTATGACTGAAGTAAATAAAGCTGAACTCAATCCAGATCCTGAAGAAAATCAGAGTGTAACAGTACTTCCTGATGGAGCAGATCAGGAGCTTATGCGACTTTTTTGCGCGGAATCCGAAGAACTCCTGCAGGATATCGAACAGGGGGTTCTCCGACTTGAGAAAGACCCAAACGATACCGACACCTTGGCAACGGTCTTTCGTGCCTTCCATACATTTAAGGGCAATGCTGCAGTCATGAAGTTGGTGGTTCTTCAGAAACTTGCCCATGAATTGGAATCACTTCTTGATTCAGCGCGTCGTGGTGACTATCAGCTCGACCGAAATGCAATCGATGCAATTCTCCTCGGAGCTGATATTTTTTCAAAGTACGTTTTGGAGGCCAGCCAACAGCTTGAAGGCAAAAATGTGGGTGCGGCCCTTATGCTTCCGATTCCAACAGTTGTCAATCGAATTCGATCAGCATTCGCTGTTAAGAACAAGCCCTTGGCTCATCCATTACCTGAGCCTCAACCGACGACTCTTAGCTCACCAAAAGAAACAGTTGTTGTCGAACAAATAACCGATCTCACACCAAACACCCAACAAAATGCAGAGAAACAGCCCTCGTCAGGAGAAGTTTCTTCACCTCCAACTCCTCCTCCCAATATCAAGCATCTCACGAGCCAATCGATCCGCGTTGATACACAAAAACTTGATGGCTTAGTCGACCTTGTTGGTGAACTGGTTATTGCTCAATCTCTTGTTTCACGAGGAGCAGAGTCGCATGGCTCAGATGAACATCTTTCTCGCTCGCTCAGCCAACTTCGAGGGATCACCTCTGACCTGCATAGAACAGCCATGGCCCTACGAATGATTCCTATTCGCAACACCTTTCAAAAGATGAGTCGGGTTGTTCGTGATTTATCAGATCAACTTGGT
>JBDOMS010000392.1:0-24801 GCA_039831735.1 Pirellulales bacterium | reverse complement strand
ATTATTTGTGATGTGAAATGCATCAACCACTTGATCCGAATACGTACCAATTTTTGCAGCTTGCACAGAAACACCAGCATCAAAAAGAGCTCGTGCAATACCATAAAGCAGTCCAGCGGAATCGTGCGCAAAGACTTCCAGAATGGTTGAATGTTCTGAGCTGTCATTATCAAAAAGTACGCGAGTGGGTAACACGGCAGTGTGCGAAGAGTGCTGCACAGATGGCTTCCAGAGACGCGTAAAAATTGGTGGCCTTTCGGCCGATAGTGCATGCCGAAGGGTTTCTTTTACACTTGAAAACCTGTCGGCCGTCGGTACGCCACTGAAATCTGGATCGTGAACAACAAAATGGTCAACGACAAAGCCTCCCGGCAGCGTGTGAATATCAGCCGCCAGGATTTCCAGTCGCTGACTTGTGAGTGCTCCGGTTAGTCGATGAAATATACCCCGAGAAGTTTTCTCACGGGCCCCAACAGCAATAGCGACGGTGGCTGTGTCTTCCTGCCACCGACAATCGATGAATGATCCGTCACTTGATAGGTGAGCTAACTGATGCACCTGATCAATGATGGTTTCGGGGTCACGATCTCTCAAATATGAAAGCGGCAGCGACTTTGCAATACGCACAACCAGATCAGAAGGGTCACGTTTGGACAGTAATGCCGAAACATCCTGAGCAGTTTTCTTTGCCCGATGAGATGGACTTTCGCCATCCAAGTAGCTCATCGTTCGGTAATAAAGATCACCAAGAAGATCGCCTTTCCAACGAGTCCACGTTCCAGGACCAACAGCAGTCACATCGGCCGCCGTGATTACCGTCAACATGCGTAATACCTCAGGCGAACCAACATCACGAGCAAAACGAACGACGAGGCTATCGTCATCGACATCTCTGCGAAAGGCTAGATGAGCCATGCAAAGATGTCGGAGAACAAGAAAATGCAGGATCTCAGTTTCATCATCAGGAAGCTGAAAAAGATTGGCGACATCAATGGCGATACGAGCTCCAACTTCACTGTGATCCTCGTCAAAACCTTTACCAAGATCATGAATCAACAGGGCAAGTAACACAGTCCGCTTTCGCTTTATCTGCCGCCAAACTACGCCTAACCACCCCTCGTCATCTGCCAACGCTACAGCCTTTTCAACTGACGTAATGCAGTGCTCATCAACGGTATATTTGTGGTAATTATTGAATTGCAAAAGATGTCGTGCACGTGCAAAAGGAGGAACGATCTGCTGCAGCAGGCCAACTTCGTGGAGACTTCGGAGAGCGGTCCCAATCGCATCTGGAACTTCAAAAAGGCTGAGGAAACGTTGTCGTGATTCATGCACGACAGGTTCGCACCGTTGCTGTACTGCTGCACGAACTTTCTGCCATGCCTCATGATCCACAGGTAGTCCATAGACTCCAGAAAGTTCAAGGAGCCGAAGTGCCCCTTCCACAGAATCTGTTGCTTCAGCAGGAGCACTTCTCAACGTTTGAATTCGACCGGGACCTACTGCATAACAACCATCAACTCGATGACCAAAAAGACCTGTCACCCACTTTTGAATTGCCGGTGGACGTCGACATGCTTCAGACATTCCATTTGCAACATCGGCCACTCGGCAGGTGTGACGAAAATAATCCTGCATGAATCGCTCAACACCAAGCATTCCGTCTTGAGTCCCGATACCTCGAATCTTTGCAATACGAACCTGTTCTTCACGGCTCATTTCATCAGACGCCTTATTTGCATGAAGATGCAAGTCATTACGAAGTCGAAGCAAGAACTCCGCAGCATCGCGCACTGCATGCGCATCCTCGGGCGTCAGGCATCCGGCCCTTGCCAAATCGTCAAGTGTTGTATTGCTCGACCAGGAGTCATCTCCTCTTTGAACCAACCCAAGCCATCGAATGAGCTGGACGTCACGTAGACCACCCGGGGAACGCTTTACATTTGGTTCAAGCAAAAAAACGGTCTCACCAAATTTGCCACGTTCCTCACGTCGTGCTGATGTAAGAAGTGATGCCATTCGACGGCGGCCACGCCGCACAATACCCCACAATCGTGATCGCAGACGAGCTTCAAGCTCTTTGTTACCGGCAAGTAATCGACAATCTAAAAGTGTGCTGAAAATCGTAGCGTCCACTGATGCCAGCTGAACCGCTTCAGCAAGAGTCCGAACACTTTGCCCAACAATCAGACCAGCATCAAACAGATTCTGAAGAAGCTGACGAGCTGCATCACCCACTGTTGAGGGATCTATGCCGCCATCCGAAAGAAGCATGAGATCAACATCTGAATATGGAGCCATTTCACGACGTCCATATCCACCATGTGCGACAAGAACAACATGATCTGCAAGACTTTGAGATTCCTTAATGCCACACTCCGCTATCACAGATTGCCAAACTTCGATGACAAGAGAATCAAACAGGTCAGTCGCAAGACCACATGTGGCATATCCAAGACCACCTTCATTGTGCTGTTTGTGAATACGAAACCGAAGTTCAGCAAGAGACTGACTTGCCCGAACAACAGTGGGGCTGTTAATAGACTCAAAATTTGCCTGGAATTGACTCATGATGGATGCCAGGGGTCATCCTCGACACCTTCACGAAGATTTGCGAGACGTGCAAGCACAAACAAAAGGTCGCCGAGCCTATTGAGATACTCAATCGCATTTGCAGGAATCATTGTCTCAAGGCGACCGGCAAGTGTAACGACCCTCCGCTCAGCCCGTCGACACACAGTTCGAGCCACGTGAAATTCGGCAGCCAGAGGTGTTCCTGTCGGCAAGATAAAACACTTGAGTGGCTCTATTTCTCCATCAAATGAATCTATGTGCTGCTCTAATATCTCAACATGCTGCATGGTAATGCGTTCTTCCGAATCGCCAGGGGTGGCTAACTGCGCTCCAAGATCAAACAATTCGCACTGAATGCTTCGCAGGAGTGAATCAAATTGATTTGCTGCAGGAATTGTTCGAATCAAACCAAGATGGCTATTCAACTCATCGACGGTACCAAAAGCCTCAATACGAGCATGATCCTTTGTAACCCTTGGCCCACCGAAAAGACCAGTTTCCCCAGCATCACCGGTTTTGGTGTAAATCTTCATTCGTGTATTCTTCTCCGCAGAAAGCTTTTCCGTACTGATGCCACTAGAATGCCTATACTGTGTTGATCCGTCGGAACCTTCAACCCTGAGGACGTGTATGGCCCGTTCAATCATTTTTCTTCTTATGTGGAGTAGCGTTGCCGCTGCATCTTCCCCAGAAGAACAGCCTTCCATAGAGGGCAATTTTTTCTCAACTCCAGTTCGGTTAACCTTCGGATTTCGTCGTGCAGGTGAGGGATACTTTTCTCCAAACAATGATCGCATCTGCTTCCAAGCCTACCCAGACGACTACCCGTTTTACCAAATATTCGTTCAGTCCTTCGACACTGATTCTCCAAGACCAATACAACCACAACGTATAAGCCCCGGCCGTGGTCGTACAACTTGCAGCTGGTTCTCTCCAGATGGTTCTCGATTGCTCTTTGCATCAAGTCATCTGGATCCGAACTTATCGAAGACAGAACAATCTGCCCGAGATCAAGCTGCCGAAGATGCTCGGAGTGGTCGAAGAAGACGATATCAATGGGACTTCGATCCTCACATGGATATTTTTTCTGCACCTCTTAATGCTGAAGGCCCCCCCTCACTTACGAGACTCACACGATCACCTGGATACGATGCGGAATGTTCCTATTCACCTGATGGCAATCACATACTGTTTGTCAGCGATCGTGATGGGGATGCTGATATCTACACGATGAATGCAGATGGAGAAAATGTTCGTCAACTGACAAATTCAGCAGGGTATGATGGCGGTCCATTTTATTCTCCAGACGGTAAGTGGATCACTTACCGAACGGATCGAATCGAAAAAGACTTATTACAGATACATGTCATGCGAAGTGATGGATCCCGTGATGTTGCCATCACCCAAGGCCGGGGCGTCCGATGGGCTCCTTTCTGGCACCCTACGAAACCATGGCTCATCTGGACAGGTGCCGATCACTCCGATCCTACAAAAAGACCTAATTATGATCTTTGGATTGCACGGTATGACATTCATGACGATACGTTTTTTTGTGGTGCTCCTTTACGACTTACTGATCATCCGGGTGCAGACGTTCTGCCTGCTTTTTCAGTCAATGGCAAGCAACTGATGTGGACGGCTAGCCGAGACGAGTCGGAGGGTGGGCGTCGTCCCTCAAGCCAACTCTGGGTATCGAATCTAGATTTAGACGCCATTGATAAAGCGTTACCTGCTGTTATCCGAAATGTTCAAAAACCCTTAAGCAATGGAGAAAATGATGGCGGACGCTAAAACGATTGCGTTCATTGGCGGCGGACGAATGGCAATCGCTCTCGCCAATGGCTTTTGCAAAGCGGGCCTCACTGATCCAAGCCAGATACTCGTCGCTGAGCCCCACCTTGAAGCACGAGACCGTTTTGCAAGTCAGTTGCCAGGCAGCCATTTCACGACAAATCACGATGCTGCAGCGACTGCTGATGTTGTCTTTCTCGCCGTAAAGCCACAGCAGACTGCGAAGGCATGCAGTGAGATCCGAGGCTGTCTTGCTTCTGATGCTATCCTCGTATCCATTGTGGCCGGACTTTCAATGCAAGACCTGAGCACACTTGTTGATACAAAAAATGTAATCAGAGTGATGCCAAACACTCCCTGCCTCATTGGGAAGGGAGTATCAGCAATGTGTCGTTCCTCAGCAGTTAGCGATACATGTTTCCAATGGGCATGTGACCTCATGGGTGCCGTTGGCACTGTTCATACTATTGAGGAATCTCTCATGGATGCCGTCACCGGATTATCGGGTTCTGGGCCAGGCTACATTGCCATGATTGTTGAAGCGCTTGCCGATGGCGGCATCCAATCTGGCCTTCCCAAGGCACTCGCAATGGCATTGGCCACTGAGACTCTTATTGCCACCGCTTTTCTTTTCGAACAAACACGTGAACATCCAACTGAGATCCGAAAACGAGTCTGTAGCCCTGGTGGCACAACACTAGCTGGTCTCGCTGCCATGGAACGAGATGGGGTAAACCTTGGAATAGCTGCTGGAGTTGTTGCAGCAAGCCATCGTGCACGTGAACTCGGTGCAACCTAGCGGTTTTTTGATTTCTTTTTTGACGTTCGTCTCTTCTTTTTCACACCGCGAGGTGATACTGTCTTCTTACTTGTTTTTTTTGTGACCTTCTTCTTGGATGCCTTCTTCTTGGATGCCTTCTTCTTGGATGCCTTCTTCTTGGATGCCTTCTTCCTAAGCAATTTTTTTCTACTCGACTGTTTCTTCCTCGGTGAACTCCCAAAAATAGAGTCCCAATTACTCGCGTAATCGCTAGTGCTACCAACTCGAATCACCGACATGTCATTTCTCCCAGAAGGCCATACTGAAAGTCTTTCACTGAAAGTGATTCCTAACGCTCAGTACTATCTTTTGTCAAGATTTCTAAAAATACCGAACCAATATTTTTTGGCAATGACACACGCTTTAAAATCTCTTTGTCTGGAAAATAATCTCTCAGGGGTGCAGCCGGCACGATCACAAGTTCATTTCGATGACGGAGGAGATTCGTGATATTGTGCCTCCAATACAGCACATTCGGCTTTGGCTTTGGAAGGGAATTATTATTAAGCGACAATGACGCGATATGTTGATTACCGATCACCAGAAAGACGCTTTCCTGTGGCCCGACACTGCCGGGCCTACCAAACCGCCTGCACCATACCGGAGCCTCCAAACTTGGTGGATTCCAGACCGACTGCAACACAATTCTGTGGGGATCACCCTTTCTAAGGGCCTGCTGGTTGCTCATGACACAAACTCGATATACTGTGACGCTGACGTTCCGCTCGTACGACCTCACTATAGCTTGTTCAGACCCAAAAGGAGCCGCTTAACAATGGGAAATGCCGCCGAGTTCACCGATTCCAATTTTCAATCAGAAGTGCTCGAATCGACGGTCCCTGTCTTAGTGGACTTTTGGGCGCCATGGTGCGGCCCCTGCCGAATGATTGGCCCAACCATTGAAGAATTGTCAGAAGAAAATGCAGGAACATTTAAGGTGGGAAAGGTCAACGTTGATGAGAATAGCCAGACAGCTATGACATACAACGTCGCAAGCATCCCTACCATCATGATTTTTAAGGGGGGCCAATTGGTCAACCAAATGATGGGCGTACAGTCAAAAGCACAACTTCAACAAGCTCTTGATGAGGCGAAAGAAGGCTAGCATGACTTGCCTGCCTTGAAACTACACAATCTCTCATGACATCACCTCTTTTTGCTTGAGTCGATCGAGTGCCGTCGCATCGACAAAGCCAGAGGTATCAAGTTGGAACTCGGGATGTCGTAGTTTCTCTACAGCCTTTGCTTCTATTTGACGAACTCGTTCACGTGTCACGCTGAAGATTGAGCCAACTTCTTCGAGCGTGTAGGTGTAACCGTCCGCCAGACCAAATCGAAGGCGAAGAATTTCTCGCTCACGGTAATTGAGACCATCAAGTGCCCTGGCAATACATACTTGAAGTGACTGTTGATGAACACTCTTCAGAGGATCGTCATCCCGATGATCTTTCACGAAGTCTCCAACTCCGGCATCATCAGCATCACCAAGTGGTTGATTGAGGGACACTGGTTTCCGTGACATGCGTTCAATACACAGCGTTTCATCTAAAGAAAGACCTGAAAGTTCAGCCAGTTCTTCGGTTGTAGCCTCCCGACCATGCTTCTGCAAAAATGACTTGCCGAGTTGCCGGACTTTATTCATCGTATCAATCATATGCACTGGCACTCGAATGGTACGACTCTGATCAGCGATCGCTCTTGTGATCGCTTGTCTGATCCACCAGGTCGCATAGGTCGAAAATTTGAATCCTCTGGCATACTCAAATTTATCAACTGCTCGCATCAGACCTGAATTGCCTTCTTGAATAAGGTCTAGAAATGACAGTCCACGGTTCCGATATCGCTTTGCTATTGAAACAACGAGCCGAAGGTTGCCTGCAGCGAGTGCTCTTTTTGCAGCATCATAACGCTCCTGTAAATCATCAAGTTGCCTGAGACGTCGATCTAACGTGAATCGGCTTTCACGAGTGATCAAGAGGAACCGTTTTGGATCTTCCATCCTCTTAACTTGATTCCCTGTGTTGGTTTCCCTGTTTCTTAAAGAGTCCCTGTACTGCCTTCCATAATCACGTAGCTGCTGAAGAAGTGGATACAGTTTTTGAATACGCAAGTTCATTTCTTCAACAAGACGCACGGACTTATTTCGCTTTCGAACCAATTGCCGCCAAGCCTGTCGTCGCTGTGACATTTTCTTATTTTTTGAAAGTGCTGTTCGAAATAGCTTCTGCCTTTCTGCCTCAAGCACGTGAAGTGTTTCTAGATTTGGTTTCAGACGTTTGAGTAATTGCTTTTTTTCCGCAGTGGCTGTCACTGAAACCTCGATCGTTCGATCGAGCCGGAGTGTGCCTTCTTGAACTTTTTGAAGTAGTCGCACTGCTCCAGAAAGAACAAATTCATTTGCCAGAAGTGTGCGGCGAAACTTACGACGCCATATCTCGATTTCTCGTGCGTTCGAAACCTCGGTATCTCGATTCAAAAGTGGGATGCCCCCCATCTGCAAGAGATACATACGCACAGGATCATCAGTGGAACCTCCCTCACGCTTTCCACGGCTATGACGAAGCACACTTTTTTCTTTATTCGTCGGCGCTTTATCAAAAGAACATACACGTGATGCAGCAGTAACCGTAGCCATTAGAAACCTCTAAAATGCGGGGAGTTTCAAAACGATGATCTCTCTACTTGCAGTTCCAGTGCCAAGAAGAAGTGTTTTTTGAGAACACCCCCAAAAACACACAAAATGCACGGAATAGTGCGAAAACTGCAGCAGAACGGTCTCACGCCGTGTTGCCTTTGGGCAACACAGCCGCCTCACAAGTCGCCAGATGGAGACAGGTCGTTCATGAACGCATTGGGCAACAAATCATGCAAAAACAATGAAATCGGTATCGCCACAGAGGGGGAGGGGATGACTATACTTTTGCGTATCATAAAAATTGGGAATCCTTCATCCCTATACATGCGTCGCCCATGTCAATAACTGTGAACATCGTATGAATATCGTCATTCTTGCACTTCTTGGAATTGTTCTTCTCTTTGGCCTGATAGCTTTTGGAGTTGGTCATAAGGGCTGGGGTTGGGGAACCATCACTTTTAGTGTTCTGACACTTTTGGCTGCGGCGGGCTTTGTCTTCCTTGGTTCTCGCATAGCAGAACGAGAGAGAATCTGGCGGGAGAAAGTGCGAGCCCTCAGTGCAGATATTGCGAGAACGCGAGATGGCATGCAAACCGATAGCAACGGCATCTTGCAACCAATTCCCGGAGAAGATTCACTCGCTGTCCTTCAGGAAAAAGAACAGCGGTGGCTGCAGGCTCTCAATCGTGTCAACACGTGGAGAGGTCGTATGTGGCAGGGGGAAGCATTTCAACCGCCAAAGGCAACTCAACCTGGAGAACTCACGCTTCCGTTACCAAATTCTAGTGATGAAAATACAAACGTAAATCCGAATCCATTCATCAATGCTGGATCACAGGTGTATGTTTTTGATAGTAATTCGGCTGTGAGCGGTGGCAGATACCTTGGTGTATTCAATGTCGACAGTTCTGCAATTCAGGACAACAAGCTAGTCCTCTCAGTAAAACCACTTGCGACCCCTACAGAAGTCGATAAGAAGCTTTGGAATGACGTCTACCAGAGCGTGCATGTTTTTGAAGGGCTGCCCGTAGACCGCTGGCTAGCCTTCTACCACACTCAGATGAGTAACGATGACAGTCAGGGGGACGATGATCTATTGACGCAATATCCAGGGTTACCAAGCCTAAGGAAAGCCAATGATTCAGATGATCCAACTGATTCAGATGATCCAACCGCAAAAGACCTTCTCGCGGATCTGGAAGAGCAACTTGACGAATTTGAAAAACATGGAATAAAAGTTCAGGAGCCAGACGAAGGATGGCAAAAGCTTGTCGAAGAAAGCCTCCTTACTCCCGGCGAGTACTGGGCAAGCGTGACATTCAGTCTTGCGTATTTGTTAGAAATCGATACAGCTGAGACATTTATTGAGCCTGGTGTTGATGCAAAAAGTACCGATGACATCAAGATTCGCACAACGGCAAGAGCAACACAGTTCGAGAAAGGCGATCGAGCAAATCTTCTTTTAGAAAACGCGATTGAACTGCAGGAAAATGATATCGCCAGCATCGATTCTGTGTTTTATCGACGCCCACTCCTTGACCTGGGGATCGCCATGGAAGGGAATGCCGTTGCGGCCAAACCTGAGACTGATGACCAGGCCATCAAAGTAAATATCCCAGGAGGATACACCATTCACGGGAGGCTTACGAAACGAATCGAACAACTCAACCAGTCGATTAAGGACCTTGCAATTGCAAAAGATGATGCTTCAAACACCCTCATTGTTGTGACAAAAGAGCGTGAACAAATTGATGAAGATCTCCCATTTTGGGAAAAAGATGTCACGGAATCCAATGCTGTCCGCAAAAATCTTGAGCAGCGGCTCAATCAAGCGACACAGCACCTCGATGACGCCTGGGAGGCCGTTGTTCAAGCAGGACGAGAGTATGATGGAGCCATGTCACTTCTGCGGGCCAACATTGAGACGCAAGCTAAGTGACGATATTGGGGCGTTGCCATCGACGCCTTCAGTTTGTGCGGGTACGATAGATATCGTTTAAAACCTTGTCGTGGGGGCGTTCTCCGGATTCAATCAATGTCGAGCCTTGCCGCCCGCTCGGGCAATACTGTCCGCCTGAAGAAAGCTGTGCATCACCATCGGCTTGCAAGCCGAAGAGGATTGCTTGAGCGCATGTTTACCCTCTGGTTTCGAGGGTTTATTTACAACCAGATCTGGGAAGACCCTCGGGTTGATGCAGCCGCTCTTGAGCTTGGCCCAGAATCGCGGCTACTCACCATCTCAAGCGGCGGATGCAACGTCTTGAATTACCTGGTGCACCAACCTCAAAAGATTGTTGCGGTTGACTTGAATGCCAATCACATGGCACTCACAAGGCTCAAATTAGCTGCCCTTGAACACTTGCCAGACTACGAATCTTTTTACAATTTCTTTGGCTTTGGTCGGCACCCCGACAATATCTCAAATTATTATCGGTTTATTCGTGATCATCTCGATCCACAAGCACGTCAGTTCTGGGAGACCACAGATTGGCCTGGTAATACAGTCGGCCCGAAACGGCTCAACTACTTTAAGTGCGGTCTTTATGAGAGAGCTAAGCTTGGGCAGTTTTTTAGATTTGTACACGGCATCGCAAAACTTATTGGTCGTGATCCCTCTCGGCTGGTGACAGCAAAAAGTATTTCTGAACAAGAACACATCTTTGATGAGACTTTTGGACCTTTATTTGACAATGCGCTCGTGCGGTGGATGGGGCGGCAGCCTGTTGCTGTTTACAGTCTTGGTATACCGCCTAGCCAACATCAGGCAATGCTGGAAGAACATGATAACGACGGACAGCAATTGTTTGATATGTACAAGCAAAGGGTCCGACGCTTGGCGTGCGGTTTTCCTCTGGAAGACAACTACTTTGCATGGCAAGCCTTCAGTCGTCAGTACGACCATACGCATCGACAAGGTCTGCCTGATTACCTTAAGCAAGAAAACTACGACCTCATAAAATCAATGGTTCGACGTGTTGAAACACATATTTCTTCTCTTGGTGACTACCTGCAGACTGCTGACAAGGGAAGCCTTAATGGTTTTATTTTTCTTGATAGTCAGGACTGGATGCCACCGGAGGTGATCGAAGAGTTATGGTCGCATGTCACTCGGGTGGGTGCGATAGGCACTCGTGTTATTTTTCGTACCGCTGGTGAGAAATCACCTGTAGAGACAGCGCTCGCGCCCGAGACCAAAAGCAGTTTTTTCTACAATATTGAACGCTCAAACGAACTCCACAAGCAGGATCGTTCTTCCATCTATGGCATGTTTCATCTTTATGAGATGCTTGATCCATCAGCCAAACCCAGTGGCACTGCCCACGAGACTGAGACAGTGACTTCATGAGTGCCCCCTCTGAATCGAAACTTCCAGCATCATCGAGCCCTGTAGCTTCAGATCCATCAGAACAGGCTGTTGCGATGGATAAGATGTATCACATTACTCGACACATTTACGACCTCACCCGGGCATATTATCTTCTTGGACGAGACAAGATGCTTGGTACCATCTCCACGGGCCCGCATACCGCAACTATTGAAGTCGGCTGTGGAACTGCACGCAATCTGATCAAGCTATCTCGCCGACCTGCGCCAGGACTTCTTTATGGCCTCGATGCCTCTCACGAGATGCTGGAAACTGCCGCTTCAAGCATTGAGCGATCCGGCGTGGGTGTGGGTGAAAGGTCTCCGATCGTATTACGACAGGGATTGGCAGAAGACCTCGATGGACAGAAAATGTTTGGCCGCCAGGAACCGTTTGACAATGTCTTTTTTTCGTATTGCCTATCCATGGTACCAACATGGCCCGGAGCACTGGAAGCAGCCATGGATAATCTAAGAGTGGGTGGAACACTCGTGATTGTTGATTTTTGGGACCAAAAAGAACTGCCGAAATGGTTTGCAGTGATTCTCAAGAAATGGCTATCTCTTTTTCATGTCCACTATCGGCCAGAAGTTCATGCTGCCATAACAGCACTTGAAAAGACAGGAGCCGAGGTCACATTTGAATCTGTCTTCAAGCGATACGCTTATATCGCAAAAGTCATAAAACGGTGAAGCCACACACCTTCTTTTGAAGATGCTAGGGCAGAAGGAATACAAGGCCTGTCACGGTCGCTGCTTCAACAGCGAAGCCCCGTGCACTGATAGGCACTGCCGGACATGTCCAAGGCGCACAACTGCCAGGCCTGTAATAACCAAGGGGATAAATACACTCCCACGGCAATTCCACTCCCATTTTGTACGGCAGGACTGGTAACGTCACAAAAAAATGGGCTGCTGACACGAATGGATCTGCCAGCCGGCCATGCGAGTGACCATATCGCTCTAGATTCCAATCTTCGAAATACAACGGCTTATGGCAGTAACCAGCTGCCGTCCAGTTGAACGTTGTACAGGCAAATTGCCTTGGCTGAAACGTTTCTCCTTCAAGCCGACACTCACATGGATAGTCACTCCCTGGCCGACCCGTTACTCGAATATCTAAATCGATACTGCTGATTGTATCGTCACGTAGTTTTCTCAACTGTTCCTGACATGCCTTAGCATCGTCCGCACATGCCCCATCCTGGAGACTCTCACTTGCTACCAATTGAGTCTCTGCCGCCTTGTTTGAGTCAGGAAAGTTCTTATGGACCGCGAAAATAACCTGCTCAAGTGAATACCAGTTGTCTGCAAGTGCGACTGAAACGTCACCAGCTAGAAAACAAACGGCTAATCCGAATGATTGAAAAAAACGCATCTTCATAAATTGACGTCGATCCATAGCAAACCCCCTGATTCCAAGGAATCGACCATTCCCCACCTTCACGTTCAGAACATTCAAACAACTTGCCCAAAGGCAGCCAGGCTACCCAGACCCCCACAGTCGCTGGCTACAGCGAAACTACTCCCCTTGGTTATGTTCTGTACTGTAATTCGGTGCCTCTTGAGTAATCACAATATCGTGAGGATGACCTTCACGCACTGATGGTGCTGAGACCTGAGTGAACTGACCATTGTGGCGCAGGTCATCGATCGTCGGTGTTCCGCAATATCCCATTCCTGCTCTCAGTCCTCCCGCCAACTGATATACAAAAGTACTCAAGGGCCCCTTGAAGGGCACTCGCCCTTCGACACCCTCAGGCACCAATTTATTGCTGCCATGACCTGTTGTCTGACGATATCGCTCACTGGATCCTTTCACCATGGCTCCCAAAGAACCCATGCCTCGATATGACTTGAATGTTCGACCTTGATAGAGGACTGTTTGGCCGGGGCTTTCAGCTACTCCTGCGAGTAGCCCACCGACCATGCAACAATGTGCGCCAGCAGCAATCGCTTTTGTGATGTCACCTGAGTAACGAATACCTCCATCCGCAATAATTGGAACCTTGGCAGCCGCAGCCTCTTGAGCAGCCTCCCACACGGCTGAAATCTGCGGAACACCTACGCCTGAGATAACTCGAGTTGTACATATCGAACCAGGTCCA
The DNA here is from genome assembly GCA_039831735.1 of Pirellulales bacterium. Taxonomy (GTDB): domain Bacteria; phylum Planctomycetota; class Planctomycetia; order Pirellulales; family UBA1268; genus CACORA01. The sequence goes on along the minus strand of JBDOMS010000392.1, from coordinate 11,510 downwards.
ATACCAACTTTTACACCATCTGCCCCAGCATTTATCAAGTCACGACAACCTTCCCTCGTTGCAACATTCCCTGCAACGACATCAATATCCCAACGTTTTTTTATTGCAGTGACCGTCTCCATCACATTTTTTGAATGGCCATGGGCTGAATCGACTACAAGGACGTCAACGCCTTTAGTGATCAGGTTGTCAGCTCTGTCATAATCGAAAACACCAACGGCAGCTCCTACTCTCAATCGCCCCTGAGGATCCTTGCACGCATTCGGAAAACGTTTCATCATGTCAATGTCTTTGATCGTAATAAGCCCCGTAAGGAGCCCCGCTTGATCCACAAGCAGGAGTTTCTCAACCTTCTTGGCCATCAGAATTTTTTCAGCTTCATCGAGTGACACGGTGCCGGTCGCTGTCACAAGCCCTTCATGGGTCATGATGTCTGAAACGGGCATTTCACCTGTTTCTAAAAATCTCAAGTCACGACGGGTGATAATGCCAACGAGTCGGTTTTTGTCTTTCGTAATTGGAACACCCGAAATATGAAATTGATCCATCATTTCACGGGCGCGAGCGACTGTTGCTTCAGGTGGAAGGGTCACTGGATCCATGATGATGCCATTGGCACTTCTCTTGACCTTATCGACTTCTTCTGCCTGTCTTTCGATGGACAGATTCTTATGAATCACTCCAAGCCCACCCTCCTGACCAAGCGCAATGGCCATTGCACTTTCTGTGACGGTGTCCATTGGTGAACTAACGATTGGGATAGTCAGTCGGATTTGACGGGTCAGTTGAGTCGAAAGGTCAACCTCCGACGGGACGACCTCTGAATAACGCGGAACCAACAGAACATCATCAAACGTGATCCCGGTAGCAACGATTTTTCCGTCCATGACGTTTTTCTCTCTGGGGAAACCGCGGATTATGCGGCATTGAGCCTCTACAAGGCAACGCTCAGGCCGGTTTTGCGGAAACGCCGCACCAAGTCAGTCAGCACGGGACAAAACCATGACCTAAGTTTGATCAGTTCTCACAACGAGAGAACAGGGCAATTTCTCCTCCTTGAAGTAATTCGCACCATGCCATATCCACAAATTTTTCCAGGTAATGACAACGACCATGCTGAGTATTCAGCAATGCAACAAACGACCATGCAGCGACCAGACAAGGCCACTCTGGAGGCTCACCTCGCTCGACAAAGTTACGGCCGATTCACGTTGACTGACGCCATTCGTCCTGGCTGGTCACTTGAAGTTGTTCCTCAGGCTGGTTACCGATTCGACGCGTACGACGATCCAAAAACTGGTTCAACACTCCCTGCAATCATCGCTTCCGTTTCAAGTGAGCGGCTTTTTGAAACTTTCCTTCAACTCATTGAACCATTGGGGGACACACTTGACGTGGTGTTTGAAAGCTCTCATGACACTGATATGAATGAGCATCACAAACAACCTCGTGAATTCACTCGAGTGGGCGTTGAAAGACTTGTTCTTGAGAGCACGTTATGGGATTTCGAAGACCTCCTTCTTCACGACGGATGCTCAAGTGCAGCAGTCATGCACCCAGAGCTCCCAATAGAAGTGCAACTCGATGAACATAAACTTCTTGTGGTCTACGCCAATGATCGGAGACCTTTCGAACAAATACTCTCAAGGCAAGGTCTATATCGAAATGACACCATGCGTTTTATTTCTCAAGGTGAGCATCTTCATACCTCAAACACGCGGTTCACGCATCGTTTTTCAGAACTTATTGCGATTCTTGGAGCAGACTGATGTCCTTTCCAGCCACCATATCTCCTTGTTTTATAGGTCATTATTGATCTTGAGGAGAGACTGAAGATTTACGACCATCTTGATCTATGTCACAGATCAGACAAGTGCGAGTTTTTTTTGTTGCTGCATATGCCTTTTGTAGTATCCCTATATCCGTGGTCATTGCGCAGGAAATTCTTCCTCCAGCTGCTCATCCCAATCCGATGATGCCACTTCCTCCCGGAACAATCGTAGGTCCTTCTGGACCGACCATTCATTCCGCCCCACCGATGCCACGCAATGCGATTGTGATCCCACCGATGGATGCCGAGGCAATCTGGAAAAAGATGGTGGATGTGACGGATGACTATTTCAAAATACAGTCTGAGCAACGTGCAGTCTTTTCAAATGGAGTCCCAGCTGAAGGACGAATCGACACCTATCCTCAAACAGGTGCAACACTTCTTGAACCATGGCGTCATGATTCAGTTGGTTTTCAAGAGCGACTGGAGAGCACACTTCAGTCAATACGTCGAATTGCGACAATGCGACTCATACCAGACGCTTTAGGGTGGCGAATCGAGATCACTGTGGACAAAGAGTTGGAAAACCTTCCGAGGCCAATGCGAGCTACCACGGGAGCTGCATCCTTTCGTAATGATGATTCCTTGTACCGCTACGGGACGCCTCTTCCGACACTCGGCCAACAAATCGGGGATGCTCCTCGTCCTGTTGCTAGTCCAACGACCAACATCGGTTGGATTCCTCTCGGACGCGACCCGCTACTTGAACAACGAATGCTCCAAAAACTTGTGAAATGCCTTGGCGTTACACCTCTCTCTCCTGTACAGCCTTACTATGAGCCTGTGCCCGAAACTGGAGCCCCCGGCCTCAACACTCAGACACCGGGGTCAGTTTATGGGACTCCTGTTCCAGTTGACCAGTTGCCCCCTGGTGCAACAGTAGTCCCTGGCCCACCAATACCCATAGAATCTCTACCGGTGCCTCAGTAAAACGTACTTCAAGCACAACGGCTACTCATCCGTTACACAGCCACGAGAAGCCGGCGCAACACAGCGAATATATTTCGCCAGAATTCCTCGAGTTGCCTTGGCCGTTGGCTTCGTCCAGACACTTCTTCTCTTTTCAAATTCCTTATCATCTACTTCTGCATGAAGGGTAGCCGTTTCAGCATCAATAACAACGACATCACCATCCTGAAGAAGCGCAAGAGGACCTCCGTCTTGCGCTTCTGGAACAACATGTCCCACAATGAAACCGTGAGACCCACCAGAAAATCGTCCATCTGTGATCAACGCAACATCTGCTCCAAGGCCGGCTCCAACAAGAGCTGAAGTAGGCGTCAGCATCTCCGGCATACCAGGCCCACCTTTTGGGCCTTCATACCGAATCACAACGACATCTCCACGGTTGATTGTGCCCTGTTCAAGGGACGCAAGCATACCCTCTTCACTGTCAAACACTCTTGCAGGCCCGCGAAAACGGGATCCCTCTTTGCCTGTGATCTTTGCAACAGCAGAATCCGGCGCAAGGTTACCGTGAAGAATGGTAATGTGGCCTGTCTCTTTTATTGGATCTTCCACTGGCTGAATAATCTTCTGGTCTTTCTTAAGCCCTTGGTTTGATGCAAGGTTTTCTGCCAGCGTCTTTCCAGTAACCGTCATACAGTCGCCATCCATGAGGCCTTTTTCCAACATATATTTCATAAAGCCACTTGTTCCACCTATTGAATGCAGGTCCTCCTGAACAAACCTGCCGCTCGGCTTCAAATCCGCAAGGTAAGGGATGCGCTGTGACACCTTCTGAAAATCAGCTGGGGTTAGTTCAACTTCAACTGCACGTGCCATGGCAATGAGGTGTAGTACAGCATTTGTTGATCCTCCAAGAGCCATAATGGTCACCATTGCATTTTCAAATGCTCGGCGAGTCATAATATCGCGTGGCTTAAGGTCAAGTTCGAGAAGTTTCAGAATTGCTTCGCCTGCTCGAAGACATTCATCCTGCTTTGCAGGATGAACTGCCGGAATAGATGCACTGTCTGGGAGTGCCATTCCCATGGCCTCAATCGCCGTTGCCATAGTGTTCGCTGTATACATTCCTCCACACGCGCCTGCTCCCGGGCAGCTATGGTGAACAATCTCACGACGCCGACTGTCATCAATTCTTCCTGCAACATATTCACCATAACACTGAAACGCAGAAACGATATCAAGCGTTGTGCCATCTGCGAGATGCCCAGGCTGAATCGTACCTCCATACACCATCAAAGAAGGGCGATTCAGGCGGCCCATTGCAATAAGGCAACCAGGCATGTTCTTGTCACAGCCAGGAATCGCTACCAATGCATCATACCACTGAGCATGCATTACTGTTTCAAGGGAATCAGCGATAATATCTCTTGATGGGAGAGAATAACTCATTCCCTCGGTGCCCATGGAAATGCCATCACTTACACCGATGGAATTAAATCGCATGCCAACCAACCCGGCAGCCATAACTCCTTCACGAACCTTTGCTGCGAGAGCATTGAGATGCATATTACATGTATTTCCTTCATACCACATACTCGCAATACCAACCTGTGGTTTCTCAAGATCATCTGGCTGAAGTCCAGTTCCCAGCAACATTGCCTGAGATGCTCCCTGTGATCGCGGCTGGGTAATTCGAGAGCTATAGCGATTTAGTGCAGTCATGAGATAATTCCGAAAAGTACTGGGACTAACGATGGCAGAATAGCCGATCCTTGAACACCTGTGAAAGTGAATGCACCAAATGCCCATTGAATTCGTATTTCTTGATCTAGGAAACGTTATCGTATCGTTTGATCATCAGCACGCCATTCGTCAAGCCTGCGATCTGAGCGGAGGTGATCCACGTATTATTGAGAATCTTCTTTGTGACTCGAATTTACAAGAAGCAATAGAGCGAGGAGAACTGTCATGGCAGGACTTTCATAAAGAGTTCTGCGATCGCACCAACACCCGTATTGATTCCAACAGGCTTGCCATGGCCGTGAGTGATATTTTTGCATTGAATGTTGACATGCTTCCTCTTGTTGCTCAACTCAATCGCTGTGACTGTGGTCTTGGCATCCTTTCCAACACCTGCAGCCCCCATTGGGATCACCTTACGAAGGAAAACCGCTTTGGGATACTCTCTCAGGGTTTTGATACCATCATCTTGAGTTATGAAGTTGGCAGCCGAAAGCCCGAGCCGACCATTTATGAGATAGCAACAAAAGCTGCTGGCGTCTCAGCAGATAAAATCTTTTTTACGGATGATCTCGAAGAAAATGTGATAGGAGCCCAGCAATTTGGATGGCATGCAGAAGTCTTTTGCTCATCACGCATGCTTGCAAAAACACTCAACCATTTGAACCTTCTCTCAAACTTCTGACCTTTCCTTGCAATGCCGAAACAAGGGCACGTTCGCTGAAATTACCTTCAAGAATATCAACACCATTAAGATGTAAAACAGGGACTCTTTGCCCGTACTGCTTCTGGTGCTCTCGATGAGCATCAACGTCAATGACAAGAGCCTCTGGGCAATAACACGCAAGAAAGTCCTCTATTCGCTCACACAGTTGGCAACCCTTTCGTGTAAAAAGAATTAAGTCCATAACGTACACTTCTTTTGCTCTGAGTATTATTTTTATTCCTACGATTCATTTTAGCATTCGTGAAAGACACCGCCTCTTCTACTCCTGAATTTTTGAAAACGCTCCAGGCCAGTGGCCTTGTTTCAAGTGAAAAAATTCAGGCTCTCTGTACTCGTCTCAATACTGGCTCTGAACCAGCTGCAGAAACCCTTATTGAAACACTGCTTTCGGAAGATCTGCTTACACCATGGCAAATCAATCAGCTACAGAAAGGGAAATCAAAAGGCTTCCAGATCGGAAAATACACTCTCAGATCACTTCTTGGGGTAGGAGGCATGGGGTATGTTTATCTTGCCAAGCATACAACGTTGGGTGGTCTTGTAGCCATTAAGGTCTTACCAAAAAAACGAGTGCGCGACGGCTCTTATCTCGAGCGATTCAAACTTGAGGCGCGAGCTGCGGCAAAACTCAATCATCCGAATATTGCACGGGTCATTGACCTCGATGCCACAGCAGACAACAAAATTCACTTTATGGTTATGGAATACATCGATGGAACCGACCTGAGACACAAGATCAAGCACGAAGGTATTCTGGCAGGCACTGACGCAGTCGACTTTATCCGACAGGCTGCACTCGGCCTCCATGAGGCCCATGAACAGGGTTTTGTACATCGTGACATCAAACCCGGAAATCTTATGCTTGACAGATTTGGCTCTATCAAAGTCCTTGATCTCGGTCTTGCAAAGATTCAGGCCGATGACGAGGACGTCGGTTCGGTCACAATGGAGTTTAAGGAAAAGACACTGGGAACTGCTGACTATATCGCTCCTGAACAGGTGACGAATAGCCACACCGCTGATCGAAGAGCTGACATTTACTCACTTGGTTGTACGCTGTTTTTTTTACTCACTGGAAAAGCACCATTCGGAGAAGGATCAGTTAAGGATAGGCTGCGATCCCAGATGAATGCCAAGCCACCGAGTCCTGCAAAGAACCGTCCAGAATTACCAGGAGACCTTATCGAATTCTACTTTCGCATGATGCAAAAGAATCCTGACGCTCGCCCACAAACAGCACAAGAGGTCGCGAGTATTTTTCAGTCTTGGATAAAGAAATACGAAAGCGTTACGGCACTCACCACACCCCCCAGATCCCCGATCAGCAAAGATGCCAAAACCTCCTCAGTAATTATTCAGTCTGGCTCTCTCAGACAGGAAAAAAACGTCCATTCTGAAAACAACTCATCATCAAAACTTACTTCAGACGGTTCGCGCATCGTACTTGATGACTCTCACAGTCGGATAGATGACAGTCTCCAAGGAGGTTCCGTAATTGGTGGCTCCAGTATTATTCGCCGACGCCAAGGAAAAGCGCCGCCTCCGCAGAAATTCATTCGCCCACCAACAGCAAAAACAAAACTTCCCTCCGACAAAACCCCCAAGGCACCGCCAAGGGAACTGGAAAATGCCGAAGCATCAAATATGAAATCTCCAACAGGCGACAGAATGGGTCATCAATCGCTTGTACTTTGGGCTTTACTTATTGCTGGTGCTCTTGTGGTGCTTGCCGTCGTTGCATTGCTCTCCTAGTGTCACGCAACACTTCTTCTTGCTTGAAGCTGCAAAGCGTGAGACAGGATATACGATCACCACCACTTCTGAAATGGCTCATAAATCCGAAGTGAAAACAAGACCTCGCTTGCACTAAAAGCAGATGCGATGTTGTTTGTACTTTGAATAACTCCAGATTGTAAGGTGGTCAGTTGGGTCGTATCACCACCAATCTCAAAGAATCGATACCCCACGTCGAAGGTCATTCGTCTTGAAATTTCCCACGCCACACCGGTTCCAAGTTGCCAAGCAAAACTACCCACATCACGCCCTCCAACAACATCCGTATTCGTGATTGTATTGCTCCCTGTGTAGTGCGTTTGGTACCCACCTGCACCAATACCACCACTGAAGTAGAGATCCATAGAATTTGTCAGTGCTACATCTCGATAGACATTAACAAGCGTTGACCACAATTGCTCGGCACGCACGCTTACGGGAACACCACTTACGGTTGCCATATTCCCAATTGGATCTCGGTACCGAGCTTCAAAATCAAAGCGCCAACCAGAATGCTGAGGATGAAGATCGATACCTACGGCACCACCAGCTGTAAATAACGATTCTGTTGAAGACGGAAGTGATTCGTTTGTAAAAGTACCGAAAGACGGGCCGATAATAGGGGCCACATAGAATTTGGGACCGCAACAACAACGACATCGTCGATCCACACAGCCTTTTGAACCGCGAACGTCTGTCTGCCTTGTAAAGCCTTCAACCTCAGCAGCATATTCAGCGGTGGTAGGATATTCAGCGGTCATGAAGGATGAAAAAAACTGGTAATCCTCGTCTTTCCAGTCATACAAAGGCATCTTCTGGATGGAAGATACGTCACCTTCTCGTTCCACTAAGGGAACAGGAATGCCCGATGGACTTCCCGTAATATTTTCTGCTTTGACTGGAGCCTGTTCGATGCAAAAAATAATCATCGAAACAGCCGTCATAGAGTGTAAAAATGCTCTTAAGACACCCATTCATGCCCCCCTTGAAACAGCCCGACTCTTACCTACGTCGTATATGACTAATAATGCTTTGCCAACTTGTTTAGGCTTCAAAACAACTACAACCCAAACAACTGACAAAAGCTCAGCAATGATTTCGTCAAAAACAATATACGTATATGGAAAAAAATACGCCTGCAGCAAAGCCTGCCTATTTTGACATGCGACGGGGCATCAACTCTCCGAAATAGGCCAATCGCCAGCTGCAAGATCATCTAATCCGGGACGATGGGTGAGATCATAATCAAGGGGAGTGAGGGTGACTTTACCGGCTGCAAGCGCAGTGATGTCAGATACTAAGGGAGACGGTGGAGGTGGAGGATCGTTTGTCGCCCACCAGTACGATCGCCCACGAGGATCCTGACGATGCTCAAAAGCCTCTCCATATCGAGCAACACTCATAGGAACAACCTCGAGTTCGGGCTTTCCGCAAAGGGCCGATGTCGGGATGTTGATATTGAATAAACTCCCTCGAGCAGGTCGACGGGCAAGCAGTGACTGAATAACATCACGAGCTATTTCAGCTGCCCGATCGAATCGAGGATTATCATCCCACTCTAGCGAAACAGCAATACTCGTAATTCCAAAGAACGCCCCCTCAATTGCTGCGGCAACTGTCCCAGAGTAAAGCACATTGATACCAGCGTTGAGTCCACCATTGATTCCACTGATTACAAGATCTGGCCGTTGGGGACAAAACTCGGCAATACCAAGTTTCACCGCATCAGCAGGGCTCCCATCTACCGCCCACCCCCGGTGCTGACCATTCGTAAATACTTCTTTTGATGTCAGTGGATTGAGAAACGTTATTGAATGACCAACACCACTTTGCTCGGTGGATGGAGCAATCACATCTACCTCACAAAACGTTCTCAGCATCTTTTCCATTGCAGCTAAACCCGGAGCAAAGATACCGTCGTCATTGGTAAGAAGGGTAAACATAAGCCTCCACTAAACATGAGAATTCAGAAATACGTGCAAATCACCCGTATATCATACGACGTATTCGCAGTTCATGTCGAAGACTCCTATACTCTGTCGTTTTTCCAACGGGTTCGTAACCTTAATAGCATGTCACCCGCCCCACAACAGTCACAACGTGTCCTTGTACTTGATTTTGGATCCCAGTATGCCCAACTGATTGCTCGCCGCGTTCGAGAACAGCACGTTTACTGCGAAATTGTTCGCAATGATGTCTCTGTGAATCGCATAAAAGAACTAGATCCAAAAGGAATCATTTTATCTGGGGGACCTTCGAGTGTTTATGCGAATGACGCCCCTCGCTGTGACCCTGGTATCTTTAACCTCGGCATTCCCGTACTTGGAATCTGCTACGGCATGCAATTAGTGTGCGAGGCTCTCGGGGGGAATGTGAAGCAGGCACAGGCTCGTGAATATGGCAGAGCATCATGTACGGTAACGTCCTCTGATTCACTTTTTGATAACGTGCCAGAACATACAGAAGTCTGGATGAGCCATGGGGATCAAGTCGATAGCATTTCGGAAGACTTTACGACATTGGCGCATACATCAACATGCAAACTTGCAGCTATCAAACACACCACAAAAATGATTTACGGCCTGCAGTTTCATCCTGAGGTTACACATACACCAGCAGGTGCAACAATTCTTGCTAATTTTCTTAGGACAACGTGTGGCTGCTCTGGCACATGGCGACTCGAAGACTTTGCGGCTAGTACGATCACATCCATACGGGAACAGGTCGGAGAAGATCGTGTTATCTGTGGTCTTTCTGGTGGGGTTGATTCGGCTGTGGTTGCTGCGCTCCTGAGTCGTGCGATTGGGGACCAGCTATCCTGTATCTTAGTCGACAACGGTCTTCTTCGGAAAAATGAAGCATCTGTTGTGATTGATGAGTTTCGAAATCACTTTCGAGCAGATCTCCATGTCGTGCCAGCCGAAGATCGCTTCCTCAAGGTTCTTGCTGGTGTCACTGAACCACAGACTAAACGAAAACGTATTGGTAAAACATTTATTGAATGCTTTTCTGACGAAGCAGCAAAGATTGAGGGAGCCCGATATCTTGCCCAAGGTACGCTCTACCCTGATGTCATTGAAAGTGGGGCTGCTCCAGACGGACCTGCTGCCACTATAAAACTTCATCACAATGTTGGCGGACTTCCGGAGGACCTTGAGTTTGATCTCCTTGAGCCTCTTCGTGACCTGTTCAAAGACGAAGTACGCCAACTCGGCCTTCAGCTAGGACTCCCTGAACGTATTATCTGGCGACACCCATTTCCTGGACCAGGACTGGCTGTTCGTTGCCTTGGCGAAGTCCTTAAACATCGCCTTGATCGACTCCGTGAGGCTGATGCTATTGTTCTCGAAGAACTGGAGAGAGAAAGTCTCATGCGGAAGGTATCACAGGCTTTCGCAGTATTACTTCCAGTACAGAGCGTGGGAGTCATGGGGGATGCCCGCACCTATGACGATGTGCTTGCTGTACGAGCCGTTGAGACAGAAGACTTTATGACTGCGGATTGGAGTCACCTTCCCTATGACATGCTTGGCCGCATATCGACTCGTATTATCAATGAGGTTCACGGCATCAATCGTGTGGTATATGACATTTCTTCGAAACCTCCCGCCACAATTGAATGGGAATAATGCCCAGTATTCATTGTGTGATTGCAGTAATTAGAGTGCTTCATAAAGCTCCTGTAGGAATTAACACAAAAGTCAGCTGGCTCCTTCAACGTCCACCTGAGCAATGTTTATCGATCCCGGTCATATCTTGACAAGATGATGCCCACGAACCAATCAGGTTCTGGCAACTGTATATCCGATAAAATGAAAACAGCCTGGGGCATGTTGTGCAGTAGGAGCGGTTACGAGACATCGACGTCGCCATACTTTTATGTTGCCGACCTGCCACAGAGATGACTAGCGGCCGTTGTAGGCCGCATGTACCTCTTCAGCAATGATCTGATACCCACGCTGAAGACTTTCTTTTCGCATCGTAAACGTCACGCGCAAGCACTCATCACGATGACGCCACTGACTGTCATCTAAACCAAAGAAAAAATGGTTGCCCGGCACAACAAAGACATTCCGTTGTTTGAGCCGCTGATAGAGTTCTTGAGAAGAAATCGGAAGTCCGTCAAACCATAGCCATAGAAAAAAAGCACCTTCGCTCCGATGAATACGATACGGCAATGAATCGTCAAAACATGTTCGTGCAAGTGCTTGGGCTTGTTGAGATTTCCTGAGATAATATGGCTGAATCACTGTGGCACTTAAATCCAATATCTCACCAGTGTCAATCAATGGGGCAACAATAGCTTGGCCTATATTCACATTGGCAAGACCAACATGGGATGTCATTGACGAAAGAGCATGAATCAGATCTTCACGTGCAATCACAATCCCCGTACGAGTGCCCGGCAGTCCGATCTTTGAAAGGCTCAGCGTAAGAATAATATCCTCATTCCAGATCGGAGTGGCATGAGTAAAAACTGCATTTGGAAACGGAGCACCATATGCATTGTCAATAATAAGTGGAATGTGA